>NZ_QEHP01000016.1:0-59936 GCF_003094695.1 Chryseobacterium sp. HMWF035
AAAGTTTTATGAAACACGTTTCATAAAACTTCCTCCAAACAGCCTAACAATGAGTTTTTGATAGGATTCTACCAACTATTTTTCAGTATTATGCCAAATAAAAAGACCGGAGATTATTTTTTCTCCGGTCTTTTTTATGTAACAAAATTAAATTATTTTCCAAAAAATCCGCCAAGGATATCTCCCAATCCGCCTCCGCCTTGCTGCTTCTGCTGATTGCCTCCTCCAAGAACGCTCCCCAGAATGTCATTCAAAGGATTTCCGGACTGAGAATTTCCGCCGCCCAAAACGCTTCCTAAAATATCATTTAAAGGGTTAGACTGCTGTTGCTGAGCCTGATTGGATGCATTCCCAAGAATTCCTCCCAAAAGATCGCCTAAACCTCCTGCTCCTACATTGTTCTGTTGCTTTTCTTTTCCGATGTAGCCCATAATTACCGGAGCCAGCATCGCTAAAATAGGTCCCACTTTATCAATGGAAATTCCTGTATTTTGTGAAAGCTGATTTTCTACATTCGATTTATCTCCACCAAAAATATGGCTTAATATAGAACCTCCTTCAGCCTGTCTCGCATCTGCCTGAGAAACGTCGTCCAGAATACTTCCGTCGTGATCTTTATCCAAAGCGTTATTTAAAGCTTCAGCTTCATTCGCGTCCTGAGATTTGTTTCTAAGGTAAGAAATGATAAGCGGTGCCGCAACTGCCAGTAAAGCAATTACCTGCGTTTTGCTGATCCCGAATTTGTTTTCAGCCTGTTCAGCAACCTGGTTGCCGGTGTTCCCTGTAAGTAGGTCGATTAAACTCATAGTTTGTGTTTATTTTATTGTTAAGTCAACCAAAGTTATCAAAAAATATTCCCCAAAGATTTTTTTTAATCAAAAATTGAGATTTATTTTTGAAATTACCTATAAGTTGTTGATTGTCAATGATTAATTTTTTAAGATCGGAACATTGGAACATGCTTCACCAAACATCAGCGATTTCACTATCGGCTGAAGCTGTTCAACCAGTTCGATGTACGCGTTTTCAGGAATCTCTTTATCTGAGCAGCCTTTTACCAACACTCTTTTTCCGCGCATTTCATCAAAATCATGGCTTTGAATGGCATTGTGCATCAAAATAACTTCCAGATCCTCACGGTTTCCGAAAACTATTTTTTTGGTTACTTCGGTAAGTCTTGCCGTAATCAGGAAATATGCCCAAAGCGGAACAATCGCATCCGCAGAATTGTAGACGTACACATAGGCATCACGATATTCTTCAACATCAATGGCTGCCACTTTTTCGCGGAAATCTTTTTCCTTTAAGACCATTTCCATGAAAAGAAAATCTTTAAGATCAATTCCTTTTCTGGCTCCCTTCGGAACAAGATCCGTAAGATCAAAATTGATTAAACCGCTTTCCGCAACTTTATTCCGTATTTCAAATTCTTCTGACATTTTTTATCATTATCTTTGAACAAATTTACAAATTAAGATCGTACAACGTCTTATTTGTTCTCTATTCTGATTATAGAAATGAAATATTACATTATCGCAGGAGAGGCTTCCGGAGATTTGCACGGAAGCAATTTAATGAAAGCTTTGAAGCAGAAAGATTCCACTGCCGAATTCAGATTCTGGGGTGGCGATTTAATGGCGCAACAGGGCGGAACTTTGGTGAAACATTACCGCGATCTTGCTTTCATGGGATTTCTGGAAGTAGCCATGAATCTGCGGACCATTCTGAATAATATTAAATTCTGCAAAGAAGATATTAAAAACAACAGACCGGATGTTTTAATTTTGGTAGATTATCCCGGATTCAATTTAAGGATTGCAAAATTTGCCAAAGAATTTGGCATTAAAGTCGTTTACTATATTTCTCCACAGCTTTGGGCATGGAAAGAGGGGAGAGTAGAGATCATCAAAAAATATGTGGATGAAATGATGGTGATTCTTCCGTTTGAGGAAGATTTCTACAAAAAACATGGGGTACATTCGCATTTTGTAGGTCATCCGTTGTTGGATGCGATTTCAACGCTGCAAAATATTGATGTTGAAGTATTTAAAAAGGAAAATAATTTAAACGAAAAAGAAATTATTGCGCTTTTGCCGGGTTCCAGAAAACAGGAAGTAGAAAAAATGCTGGAAATGATGCTTTCTGTAAGACCTTACTTTAAAGAATATCAGTTCGTTATTGCAGGAGCGCCGAGTTTGCCTAAAGAATTTTATCAGAATTATGTAGACGAGAATGTGCATTTTGTTTCCAATAAAACGTATGATTTGCTGAGATGCTCGAAAGCAGCTTTGGTAACATCGGGAACGGCAACTTTAGAGACTGCTTTACTGAATGTTCCGGAAGTGGTTTGCTACCGAGGAAGCAAAATTTCTTATGCGATTGCAAAAAGGCTCGTTAAAAACATCAAATATATTTCTCTGGTGAATTTAATTATGGATCGTGAAGTCGTTAAAGAACTGATTCAGAATGATCTTAACACAAATAATCTGGTGGAAGAACTGAAAAAGATTTTAGAAACCGAGAAAAGAACACCGCTTTTAAGAGATTACGATTTGTTGAGGGAAAAATTAGGCGGAAAAGGAGCCAGTGAAAATGCGGCTGATGTCATTTTAAAGGTTTAAAAAATCAAATAAACTATAAAAAATCGTAGAAAATTTTTCTGCGATTTTTCTTTTATATCATGAATTTAAGTCAAAATTTAAGATTTTAAAATTTTGATTTGTCGATTGTTATTCAATTAAATATTTTTGAGATGCACAAATTTTGAAATTGAATAAACAGCCGATTTTAATTCTTACCATCTCATTTATTTTGGGGATTTTTGTTCAGGATTTTTTTTCTTTGGATGAAAATTTTGTTTACATCATTATCATCATTTGTGCTTTCATTTTACCATTACCTTTTTTAAAAATTACTACCTCCATAAAGCGAAACCTTATTTACTCGGCTTTATGTTTTTCGGGGTCGGAATTATCCTGCATTTTTTCAATTCTTTTGCATCCGGAAATGTTTCGATTTATAAAAATGAAACCATTGTTTTTAAAATAGCTAAAAAACTGAATTCCAGTGAGAAAAATCGGAAGTGTGAAGGTGTGATACAAGCCGGAAACCAAACTTTCAATGCTGTTATTTATATTCCGAAAAGCGAAAAGGAACTTGATTTTAAACATTATTATCAAGCTCAGTCTTACATTTCAAAGCCGAAGCCGCCACAATATGATTTTCAGTTTGATTATTCGAAATATCTTTTAAGGAAAAATATTGAATACCAGTGTTATATCAATAATGAAATTAAGGAAGCAGAAAGGAAAGATCTAAGCTTCACAGAGAAGTTTTCCCAGAAAAGACTGGAAGTTTTGCAAAGAATTGATGAAACCGAAATGTCTTCAAAGTCAAAAGAATTTTTAAAAGGAATTATTCTTGCCGACCGAACGGAAATGGATGCGCAGACGGTTCAGGATTTTAACCGTTCCGGATTGGTGCATTTTCTTACGATTTCGGGAACGCATATCGTTGTGATTTTCGGGTTATTTTACTTTTTACTAATTAAAATTCTGCCATTAAAGCTCAGAAAATCTGCTATTATTTCAAGCTTGATTTTTATCTGGCTTTTTACCTTTTTTATCGGATTCGGAAGCTCCGTTGTACGCTCAGGTCTTATGTTGAGTATCTACTTTGTATATGTTTTGCTTCAGAGAAAACCCGATCTGCTGCATTCGCTTTCCCTGTCTGCTTTTGTGATTTTAATATTTGATACTCAACAGCTTTTTGATGTCGGTTTTCAGTTAAGCTTTTGTGCGGTTCTGGGAATTTACTGGCTGAATCAGCCGATTTTAAATTATTTTCCGATACAGGATAACCGGTTTAAAAAACTGATCTTTAATACAATTTCTATTTCTGTTTCTGCTCAGTTAGCAACGCTTCCTCTGGTTCTGTACTATTTTCATCAGTTTTCATTTATTTCAATTATTGCAAACTTTTTCATTGTTCCTTTTTCTGAAGCAATCATTGTTTTTTCATTTTTAATGACCACTTTAATTGCTTTTGATCTTGATTTCAATTTGATGAATGTCGCCTATGATTTTGTTATTAATATTTTACTTACAATTATTCATTGGTTTGCAGATTTCAGTCATTTATTCATCGAAAATATTCCCATGAATCTGATTGAGGTTTTTGCATTATTTCTGATCATTTATTTTCTGAGATTTTTCATTTTAAAACCAAAACTGAAAAACCTGACAATAGTATTGATGAAAGTTTTTATTTTTTACGTTTTAAGAACAGGTTGTAATTTCTATGAAAATCAGCGTGATGAAATCCTGTTTCAGGATTTTTCTAAAACTCGTGTGTTATTTGTAAAAAAAGGAGACAATGCCTGTTTCTGGATTGAAGAAAATTCAGATCATAGAAAAATGATTCGGTTTATAATTAATCCATATTGTTCTTCAAGAAGAATTAGTAATTATCAGATTAAAACCTTCCCGAAAGATGTAACAAAAGTAGTTTATAATGGCAAAATTTATAACTTTAATTAATCATTACATTTTTTGTTTTTCAATTTATGATCAATCTGTTCATGACCCATTTGCTTAAATATTTTTTCATATGTCTATTAATAAACCAGCAAAGTCAGGTGAGGTTATTGCATTCTTCCCCGCTGATCTAAATTCTAGTGAGCTCAAATGTTCTATTTTTGTTTATATCCTTTTCTTCAAGGATTAAAAATCCGCGAGATTATGTTCACTTTTCTAATTTTACTCATGTCTGTTAATTTATTTGCGATTATTCGCTATTTTTTAACCAAGCTAGGCGCTATTAACTCATGATGAAAACAGAAGATATTTTATCGAAAAATTCTAAAAATTTAGGGTGGTCAGTTTCAACCGAAAACACATGGTCAATTTAAACCGAAATTAGGTGGTCAATTTGACCGTTTTTTACACCTTATAAGTGATCTGCAGTATTTTGAATTTTACAGCAAATCCGGACAAACGTGGCTCTTTGGAAATTTAGGTTTTCCTTTCATTCTATGGATGCTAATCCGTTACATAGAAGAGCTGAAAGATCAATTATAACGTCATATAGTTTTTTTTCCTGCTGATTATCAGAAAACTATAAAATTTATTCAAAAATATTTGAAAACAAATTTAATACGTCAAGTTCTGTCGCTTCCCCGATGGATATTTGCAGTATAAAACAATACAAAAATGAAACTCGAAATTAAAACTCATGGTGGATATCCTTTGCCTGAAACCACCCTAAAAAATAAGGCTAAAATGAAGTAATTCTAATAAAAAGAAACTTTGAAATTTTAAATAAAAAAATATATAAATGAAATCAAAAGAAGAAATAAAAAAATATTTTGAGAATGGAGATAAACCAACTCAAGAACAGTTCTGGGAATGGCAAGATTCTTATTGGCATAAGGATGAGAAACTTCCTGCAGATAAGATAGACTATAACTTTTCTGAAAAAGCAGACTTGATAGATGGGAAAGTACCCGCTTCTCAACTTCCGAGTCAGGTAAATGATGTTATAGAATTTACGGATTTAGCATCATTCCCAGTGGTTGGAGAATTTAGCAAATTATATGTTGCTTTAGATAGTAATAAACTTTACAGATGGAGCGGAAGTATTTATATTGGTATTAACCAAGGAGATTTTGTTCCTTTATCTGGGACGGAAGCAGGTAAACCTGTTACTGGAGACATTGAATTAAATGCAGGTGTGAACATAATTAAAAAAGGAGGTATAGATGATGCTACTAATTATGGAATGCAAATGTCAGATTACTCTGGTTTAAGTCTATATGCTGAAGACTTTTCTAATATTGCTTTAAACCAAAATGGTTTCTCGGCTTCAGTAACGAATAATACTGAAACTAAAACTTTTTCATTAAACCAAAATACTCAAACCTTAGAAACAAACGCTTCAATCAAATTTGATTTCTCAAACTCAATTGAAGGTAATTTAGATGAAGCTACTATAACTCAATATGGTGGTTTTAAATATGAAAGAAGTTCTGGTAAATTTGCTGTACTTTCAGAAGGTTTTGTAACTGCTCAAAACCAGACAGATTTGATAATGATGAACGTAGATAATGGTTTATACGCTAATAAATATTATCTTCCTGATAATGATAAATATTATGTACAAGCCAAATATGTTAACGATAATTTTTTAAAATTATCAGGAACAGATTATAACAATCCAATTACTGGTCAGTTAGAATTTGAGAATTTTATTGATTGTTTTTGGAAAAATTCAGATGGTAAAAGAATGTGTTTTTCCTTTCAAGATAATTCATTTTCTGTTTACGCACCTGATGATGAGTCTAATTATGGAAAAGAAATACAAATTAATCCAGATGGAGGAATATCTTCTACAGAAGATTATTCAGGTACTAATAATGAATTAGCTTTTGTTCAAAAAAAGTATGTTGATAACAATGTAAATCTTCAATCTGTTTTAAATGCAGGTAATTACGCTTCAGGTTCAAATGATAATAATTCTATAAAAGCTGATCCAAATTCTGAATTTTCAGTCTATATAGAAAACCAAGATAACAATGAATCATCTTCCGTAGTAATAACACCTGAAAGTTTAGCTTTTCAAAAAAATTATGATTCTAATGCTTTAGGATCAGGTTTTACAATAGAAAAAGGAGGTGTTAAATATCTCGAAGATTATTCTCAAAGACCTGAGTTTACAGATAGAAGTTTAATTGATAAAGGTTATGCTCATAGTAAGTTCTTATCAGCAGAGTATGGTTTTAGCGGAGATTTATCAAATTCTGGAAATTCAGGTAATAGCGAAGTAGCAGGGGAAATAAAATGGCAATCACAAGGTAATTTTGCTTTTGTTAAACTTATTCTGTTTGGTTTTATTGCCGAGGATGATTTTGTATTTTTTGATATATCGGGTTTATCTTTAAAAGGAGCATCTATAGTAAAAACATTTTTGACTAATAGTGCTTCAACATCTTATCAGTATAAAGACTTTGTGATAGATGCTGGTGGAAGCACTATAAGAATAAGAAATATTGGTACTTTATCGAATGTTCAAATTTCTGAAGTTTTAACATTTGAAGTAGGTGTAGACGCTCCTGCACGTTAATAAATGTCTAACATAATCAATCTTAATATTGTCTACGATTCATCCGGTCTTTTGACTGTAATCTCACCCATCTTAAGAACACTCAACAGTAGAGTTTTTGGTTAATAATTTCTTGTTGTCGCTGTAAAAATTTTGTTGGAATGTGGGAAAATCTTCTGTATTTTGATTTTTCCATATTTCAATAAAAAGTCCCTTGGTGTGAGGTATTGCAATGATTTGTGAGGGCGTTCATTATTATACATCCACATCCAGATTTCTGAGTAATTTCTCATCTGCCTAATGTTCTCAAAAAGATAATGGATGTACTAATTTAGTGTACTACAGTTGATTTAAATATTTTTCTGAATAGGATGATGAATTTTTAAATTAAGCTTTCAGGAAAGAGGTATGAAAAGTAGTTTATAATGGCAAAATTTATAACTTTAATTAATCATTACATTTTCTGTTTTTCCTTTATTTATAATATTTTAACTCTTATTTAGAAAGATTACAAACTGGGTTTTTGTGAGATTTCTCACTTTTTGATGTTGTTAACATTTCTTAATTTTGTGGAAAATCAAATTTAAACTTATATGGCAGGTTTAACGAGTTCTACGATAGGTAGAAAATATGCTATGGCATTATCAGCTCTATTTTTGCTGATCTTTCTTATACTGCATTTGACGACCAATTTGTTATCAGTCCTAAACCGTGATGCATTCAATGCCGCATCAGATTTCATGGGCTATAATCCTTTTGTGCAGTTCTTAATGCAGCCTATTCTTGGTTTCGCAGTTCTTTTCCATTTCATCATGGGATTTGTTCTTGAAATTAAGAATAACAAAGCACGTCCTGTGAAGTATGCAGCAAACAACGCTTCTGCAAATTCTTCATGGATGTCCAGAAATATGATTATTTCCGGATCTGTAGTGTTGGCTTTTCTGGCGCTTCACTTCTATGATTTCTGGTGGCATGAGATCAACTACAAGTATGTTCAGGGAATTGCTCCTGATGCTGAACGTTTCTGGCCGGAACTTCACGAGAAGTTCGCGGATATCTGGAGAGTGGCTTTGTATGTAATTTCTTTCGTTTTATTAGGATTACACTTGGCTCACGGTTTCCAGTCTTCATTCCAGTCAATCGGGGCAAGACATCCAAAATATACGCCGGTAATTAAGGCTTTCGGAAAATGGTATTCTATCCTGATTCCTGCAGGTTTTATCATTATCGCAATTTTTCACTTTGTAACTCAATAATATCAATATACTAGTATGAGTAAATTAGATTCAAAAATTCCAGCGGGTCCTCTTAAGGATAAATGGAAAAATCATAAAGACCATATGAACCTTGTTGCACCAAACAACAGAGACAAGATTGATATTATTGTTGTAGGTACAGGTTTGGCAGGTGGTTCTGCGGCAGCTACTTTGGCTGAGCAAGGATATAACGTAAAAGCATTCTGCTATCAGGATTCTCCGAGAAGAGCGCACTCTATTGCAGCTCAGGGAGGTATCAACGCAGCTAAAAATTATCAGGGAGACGGAGATTCTACTTACAGATTGTTCTATGATACCATTAAAGGTGGAGACTACAGAGCAAGAGAGGCAAACGTTTACAGATTGGCTGAAGTTTCTGCAAATATTATCGACCAATGCGTTGCTCAGGGAGTTCCTTTCGGGCGTGAGTACGGAGGTCAGTTAGATAACCGTTCATTTGGTGGGGTTCAGGTAAAAAGAACCTTCTACGCAAAAGGACAGACAGGTCAACAGTTATTATTAGGTGCTTATTCTGCAATGAGCCGTCAGATCGGTAAAGGCAGAATTAAAATGTACAACCGTCATGAAATGATGGATCTTGTGATCGTAGACGGAAAAGCAAGAGGAATCATCGCAAGAAATCTTGTGACAGGTGAAATCGAAAGACACTCTGCACACGCAGTGGTTATTGCTTCGGGAGGGTACGGAAACGTATATTTCCTTTCTACAAACGCAATGGGTTCCAACGTTTCTGCAGCATGGAAGATTCACAAAAAAGGAGCGTATTTCGCAAATCCTTGTTATGTACAGATTCACCCGACGTGTATTCCGGTTCACGGAACACAGCAGTCTAAACTTACTTTGATGTCTGAATCTTTAAGAAACTCCGGAAGAATCTGGGTTCCTAAAAAGATTGAAGATGCACAAGCGATCAGAGCAGGAAAATTAAGACCTGAAAACATCAAAGAAGAAGACAGAGATTATTATCTGGAAAGAAGATATCCTGCATTCGGTAACCTGGTTCCTAGAGACGTTGCTTCAAGAGCGGCTAAGGAAAGATGTGACGCCGGATACGGAATCGAAAATAACGATACGCAGGAAGGTGTTTACCTTGATTTCTCTACAGAGATCATGAAAAAAGGTAGAGAAGCCGCTATTGAGAAACACATCAGCAATCCTACAGATCAGCAGATTTATGATTTGGGTAAAAAGTGGGTTGAGGAGAAATATGGTAACCTTTTCGTAATGTACGAAAAAATTACAGCAGACGATCCTTACAAAACTCCGATGAAGATTTATCCTGCGGTTCACTATACCATGGGTGGAGTTTGGGTAGATTACAACTTACAGTCTACTATTCCGGGATGTTTCGTTATCGGGGAAGCGAACTTCTCAGATCACGGAGCAAACAGATTGGGAGCTTCTGCTTTGATGCAGGGACTTGCAGACGGATACTTCGTACTTCCTTACACCATTGCAGATTATCTTTCAGCAGATATCAGAACGGGAGCCATTCCTACGGCTTCTTCCGCATTTGACGAAGCTGAAAAAGGAATTAAAGAAAAAATTGATTTCTTCTTAAATAATAATGGAACCCATTCGGTAGATTATTTCCACAAGCAGTTAGGAAACATTATGTGGAATAAGGTAGGAATGGGAAGAACGCCTGAAGGTTTAAGAGAAGCCATCAGAGAAATTGAAGAAGTAAGAAACAATTTCTGGAAAGACGTAAAAGTTCCGGGAGATAACGACGGAATGAATACAGAGCTTGAAAAAGCGTTCAGAGTTGCCGATTTCTTAGAGCTTGGACAGTTAATGGCTATCGATGCATTGCACAGAAACGAATCTTGTGGAGGACATTTCCGTGAAGACCACTCAACTCCGGACGGAGAGGCTGAAAGAGATGACGAAAATTACAAATATGTAGGAGCTTGGGAATATCAGGGAAGCGATATCAACGCGGAAGTGTTGCATAAAGAAGAACTGATCTACGACAACATCGAAGTTAAAACAAGAAGTTACAAATAATCTCCAATCTTTTAAATATAACATTATGAGTGCAAAAAAAGGCTTACATCTTACGCTGAAAATTTGGAGACAAAAAAATAATAAATCTAAAGGTCAGTTTGAGACTTATAAAATATCGGATGTTTCTACAGATTCTTCATTTTTGGAGATGTTGGACATCCTTAACGAGAGTTTAATTAACGAAGGAAAAGAGCCGGTAGCTTTCGATCACGACTGTCGTGAAGGAATCTGCGGAATGTGTTCCCTTTACATCAACGGTAGAGCACACGGTCCGGATACAGGAATTACAACCTGTCAGCTTCACATGAGAATGTTCAAAGACGGTGAAACCATCGTTATCGAACCATGGAGAAGTGCTGCTTTCCCGGTTATTAAAGACTTAATGGTAGACAGAAGCGCATTCGACAGAGTAATGGCTGCAGGTGGTTTCATTTCAGTGAACACTTCAGGAAATACTTTGGACGCCAATGCAATTCCGGTTCCTAAAGAAGATGCAGACAAAGCAATGGACGCTGCTGCCTGTATCGGATGCGGAGCTTGTGTGGCTACCTGTAAAAACGGATCTGCAATGCTTTTCGTAGGAGCTAAAGTTTCTCAGTACGCACTTTTACCGCAGGGTAGGGTAGAAGCAAAGAGAAGAGTGCTGAACATGGTGAAAGCCATGGACGAAGAAGGATTCGGAAACTGTTCAAACACAGGTGCTTGTGAAGTAGAATGTCCGAAAGGAATTTCTCTTGAAAATATTGCCCGAATGAACAGAGAATTTATCACAGCTTTTGCTGACAGAGGATAAAATCTATCGAGATAACATAAAAAATCGTCTCCTCACCGGATGGCGATTTTTTTTAGTTAAATCTTTCATAAAAGTAATATTTAATTGCTTTTAGTTTAATGAAAAAACTATTTTTGCGTAATTATAAAATTCAAAATGAAAAAATATCTTTTATTGTTTATCATCGCGGTTTTTGCGATGTCTTGCTCTAAAAAAGTAGAAGTAAAAGGAAAAATCACGGGAGGTTCTCCATTGGAGAGAATCGAATTAATAGAAGCTTCGGGAGTAGCAACTTTACCATTAATGAATATCGGGGTAAATAAAGACGGAACTTTCACGGGAAATTTCGATGCTCCGAAAAGCGGAATGTATCTGCTTTCTTACGGGGGGAAAAGAAATTTAATCTACCTTAAAGGAGGTCAAAAACTTGAAATTTCAGGTAATGCAATGACTTTCCCAACCGAATATGTGATCACGGGAGATGCGAAGAACAATAACGATTTCTTCATGGCTACCCAGAAATATCTTGCAACGTATGCTCAGACAGTTAACATGAATGAGCTGATGACGAAAGATGAAAAAACCTTCCTTAAAGGAATAGAAAAAGTTCAGGCAGATGTTAATAAAAACATCGATGAAAATGTTAAGAAGTTTAGTCCAGATAATGAAGTGGTTACGTGGAAGAAAAATGATCTTTCAACAACTTTGCTTACCATCCTGAACCAGTACGAAATGGGACATAAGCAAATGGGGAATCCTCCATTTAAAGTAACGAAAGCTTTTACAGATTTCACTAATAAACTGGAAGAGAACAAAGATGTATTGGTAAAAGAACATCCTTTGTACAGAGAATATCTTTTAACCAAAATGAGCCCTGATTTCCAGAAATATGCTCAGGCAAAAACTGCGGGGAAAAAAACTGATGTTACAACTTCAGAATTATTCACAGAATATCTAAAGAAAAACCAAAAAGATCTTTCACAGACGGCTAAAGACTATTTATTGGCATTCGTAATGGCGCAGTCGGATATTCATCCGGGTTCACCTGAAAAAACAGTTGAGAAGATCAAAAAAATTATCGACGAAGATATTAAAGATGCTACGATTAAAGAAGATCTAAAGAAAATTCAGTTTGCCATCAACGGATTCAAAATTGGAGAACAGGCTCCTGAAGCTTCTTTGGTAAAAGCAGATGGAAAATCGTACAATCTTTCTGAAAATAAAGGAAAACCATATTTGTTATCTTTTTATGCTTCTTGGAATCCTTACATCGGAGAAGCTACCATTCCTGTATTGAAAGAAGTAGTGAATTTTTACAAATCTAAAATGAATTTTGTTTTTGTAAATGTTGACGATACAAAAGACCAGTTTGTGAAAACAAGCAGCTCTTTACTAAAAGGAATTACCGGAACTAACGTTTACGGTGAAAACGGATTAAATTCTGATATTGCTAAAAAATACGGAGTTTACGGATTTAAATTACCTTGCTTTATCGTGGTAGATAAAGACGGTAAAATTGCAAGCAAGCCGTTCTTCAACTTAGGAGATCCGGAATTGGTGACGGTTTTAGACAAGCAAACAGGTCTTTCCGCTCCAAAGGTAAATCCTAATGTTCAGTTACAACCGGGATTAGGAATGGATCCCGCAGTGGTTGCGGCTCAGCAGCAGGCAGCAGCACAACAGGCTCCTCAGCAACAGGCAAATCCTCAACCGGCTCAGACGAAATAATTTAAATTGAGTACAGATATAAACCTTATCTTCGGATAAGGTTTTTTTTATTGTATTTTTGCAGACTGAAACGTAAAAGTTTCATTAGGAAAATAGAAAATTGTACAATGAGCAGAAAGAATAAGAAAAATTTAATTCTTGAAAATATAAAACTCTTAAATGCAGGAGCTAAAGGAGTGGCAATAGGAAGAACGGAAGAAGGGAAAACCGTAATGGTTTCCGGAGCGATTCCGGGAGATGTGGTGAATGTAAGAGTGAAAAAAGCAAAGTCCAAATACTTTGAAGGTGAAGCACTTGAAGTTCTGGAAAAATCGCCTTACAGAGTAGAGCCGAAATGTGTTCACTTCGGAGTTTGCGGAGGCTGCAAATGGCAGAACATGAGCTATGAAAAGCAGCTCGCTTTCAAACAGGAAGAAGTGTACAATAATATTAAACGAATCGGAGGTATTGAAAATTTTGAGACTGTTCCGATTTTAGGTTCGAAAGAGCAGTATTTTTACCGAAATAAAATGGAGTTTTCTTTCTCCAATTCCCGTTGGCTTACCCAATACGAGATCAGTTCCGAAGAAAATTTCGGCAGCAGAGATGCTTTAGGGTTTCATATTCCGGGGATGTGGAGTAAAATCCTTGATCTTAAAGAATGTTTCCTTCAGGAAGATCCTTCAAACGCGATCCGATTGGCAGTGAAACAGTATGCTGTAAATGAAGGTTTAGACTTCTTTGATGTTCGCAATCACGAAGGTTTTTTGAGAACTTTAATGATGAGACAGAACTCAAAAGGCGAATGGATGGTTCTTTTCCAGCTTTTCAGAGAAGAAAAAGAAAACAGAGAAAAACTATTCGGCTTCCTGCTTGAAAAATTCCCGCAGATCAAGACTTTGGTCTACGCGATTAATCCGAAAGCAAACGATTCTATTTATGATCTGGATATCAATGTGTATTTTGGGGAAGGCTATTTAATGGAAGAAATGGATGGTTTAAAGTTTAAAATCGGTCCAAAATCATTCTTTCAGACCAACTACAAACAGGCGCTGGAATTATACAGAAAAACGCTTGAATTTGCAGATTTAAAAGGAGATGAAGTTGTGTATGATCTTTATACAGGTACAGGAACAATCGCTCAGTATGTCGCAAGAAATGCAAAGCAGGTCATCGGGATAGAATCTGTACAGGAAGCCATAGATGCGGCGATTGAACACGCAGAACTGAACGGTCTTACGAATACAACGTTCTATTGCGGAGATATGAAAGATATTTTCAATGACGACTTTCTGGCGAATCATCCGAAAGCAGATGTCCTGATCACAGATCCTCCAAGAGACGGAATGCACCAAAAAGTGGTTGAGCAGATTTTAAAACTTTCTCCTGAAAAAGTGGTTTACGTAAGCTGTAATTCTGCTACCCAGGCAAGAGATTTAGCCTTAATGAAAGAACAGTATGATGTGGTAAAGATTTTACCGGTGGATATGTTCCCGCAGACGCATCACGTAGAAAATATTGCTTTGCTGATTAAGAAATAATTTAATTACTTTTGAAGGAATCAAATCTTAAGATGAAATGCCGGATTTATCCGGTAAAGTAAAACAAAATGTTCAGATGAAATATTTTAAATTTTTAATCGCCATTTCTTTTATCAGTCTGCTTTTTTCATGTGGCGGCGATAATGATATCTGTGAAAGCGGGGAAGGAACTCCGAGAATGAGAGTTTCTTTCAAAACACAGGCAACCGATAAGGAAAGAACGCTGGATTCTCTGTATGTAGCGGTAGATTACGGTTCCGGAAAAGTACAGTTGGGAGGACAGGCTAAAATTACTTCAAGGGTTATTCCTTTAAGAGTGGACAATTCAACTTATACGGATGTTTATTTCAGAATTACCAACAAAGGTTCTGAATCTAAAGTAAGGATAAATTATACCACGAAATCTGCTTATGTTTCTCCGGGTTGCGGAATAAAGCTTACCTACGAAAATTTAAATTCAGTATTAGATCCAAACACAACGACTCCGGTAAAGGAAATCCAGGCCGGACAAAATTTTATAGAGAATGAAGACAAGACTAATCTTCTCCTTCTTTTTTAGTATAATCAGTCTTCTGGGGTTTGCTCAGGAGAAGAAAGATAAGGAAACTGCAAAGGAAAAATGGAAATATGAACCCAATTTCATGATTGGTTTTGATGTTCTGAATACAGGGGTTTCTTTCTTTTCAGACAGAAAGCTGTATCAGGGTTTTGTATCTTCAAAGCTGAAAGATAATCTTCATGCCATAGCAGAAGCCGGTTTTGAGTCTAATATTTACCAGAAAAACGGTTATGACGGAAAGGCAAATGGCCCTTTCGTAAAAATCGGGGCATTCTATATGCTGGCAAAAGATCTTGAAAATGAATTCAATGGATTTTATGCGGGTGGAAAAATAGCGGGTTCCTTTTATAAACAGGAATATATGGCGGTTCCCGTTCGTGGCTACGGTGGAAGCAGCTCCGCAATTTCATTTCCTTCTTCTACACAGTCATCCTATTGGCTGGAAGGAACATTGGGAGGAAGAGTACAGCTTTTTGAAACTAATTTCTACATTGATGTCAATCTTCAGCCGCGATATCTGGTGTATACCACAAAACAGGACGAAATCCAGCCCATGATCGTTCCGGGATTCGGAAGAAGCTCTTCTAAATTCGGAATGGGCTTCGCATGGAACCTGGCGTATAAATTTTAGCGGGTTCTCGGTATTTTCATAATAGATTTAGATTTTCCTTTTAACAGAATATAAAGTCCCTCCAATTCTTTTGGGGGGATTCCTGCATCAAATCCTGCTGAATTGTAAGTATTTCCATTTGCAGTAACAGTAATGGAAGAAGCCAAAGCTCCGTCTGAAAATCTTCTGGTTGTTGAAGATTCATATGTGGATATTTTCGGAAGATCCAACAGATTTACTTGTTTGGAAATGTTTTCCCAATCCGCTGCAGTAATTTGTGATGTTGAAGTGTTTCCGTTAAGATATGTGGTTACCGCATCTTTTGTAAAGGTAATTAATCTATTTGTTCCTCTCGTCTGTTCTCTTAATTCTATCTTTTCGATTTTGTTGTATTTTTCAATTATTATTGAATTATCTATTTTGTTTTTAGAATTATTTTGTGAAATACATTTAATATTTAAAAAACAGTAAATTATTAAAAATAGAGTATTACCTTTCATTTTAGTTTTATTTGTGTTAAAATACATTTTTTATTATGATTATATTAAAAAATGTACCACAAATTGATATATTTGTATATTAATTATTATTTCTAATATATGAATTTTAAAATTACTTTTAGAGTATCTCTTTTATTATTTGTATTAGTATGCTGTTCAATCTTTGCTCAAAAACAAAAAATTCAGGGGCAGGAAAAGATTGTATTTGGCAAAACATATACAATAGATGATTTAAAGAAAATGAATGGGGTTATTAGATGTGCATCCACAGAGTATGAAGCTATGTTGCAGAGAAATGATCCTAAAAGAATGAATGAAGCTCAGTTTGAAGCTTGGTTGGCGCCATTGATTGAGAATTCAAAAACTAACAAATCTCAAAATGGCGGAATTATCACGATTCCTGTTGTAGTTCACGTAATCCATAGCGGACAGGCTTTAGGAGTGGCTCCGAATATTACTGATAATCAGGTTAAGTCTCAGATTACGGTAATGAATAATGATTACAGAAGAATGGCAGGTACACCCGGATTTAATTCAAATGCAGTTGGAGCCGATACGATGATTCAGTTTGCTTTGGCAAAAGTAGATCCTAATGGTAATCCTACTGATGGTATAGATCGTGTAAATCTTTGTCAGACATCTTGGGCAACATCTGCTATTGATGATTATGTAAAACCATTAACGATCTGGGATCCTACAAAATATATGAATATGTGGAGTGTGAATTTTGCGGATACAAGTTTATTAGGATATGCGCAATTTCCTTCATCTTCAGGTTTAGCAGGTTTAAATGCTAATGGTGGTTATGCAAATACAGACGGCGTGGTTGCTAACTATGCAACATTTGGAAGCAGTGATTATACTGATGGAACTTTTCTTTTAGCAGCTCCATATGATAAAGGAAGAACAATGACTCATGAAGTTGGTCACTTTTTAGGATTAAGACATATTTGGGGAGATGATGATGGTACTGATCCTAATGGATTAGTATGTGCAACTGACTATTGTAATGATACACCCCCTGCACATACTTCAAATGGTAGTTGTGTTACTCCAATTGCAAGCTGTACTTCTGGTCTTTATGAAATGGTAGAAAACTATATGGATTATACTACAGATACTTGTATGAATATCTTTACAATTAACCAGAAAGATAGAATTACAGCAGTAATGAATAATTCTCCGAGAAGAATGGAATTGAAAACTTCTACTGCCGATCAGGCAATTCCTTTATTTGCTAATGATGGAGAACTGAAAGGAGAAAGAAGTTGTAGTGAAACTTCTTGTGGAACCGTTTCAAATGTAACAGTACAATATATGTTGTATAACAGAGGTACGAATGCCTTAACTTCAGCGGTAATCTCTTACTCTGTTAACGGAGGAGCTTTACAAACATACAACTGGACAGGAAATTTAGCTCAGGATAAATATACTATAGTTAGCTTACCTACGGGTGCATCACAGGGTAGTATTACCGCTCAGATCACTTCTGTTAATGGAACTGCTGACCAAAGAGCAGGAAATAATTCTTCTACTGTTGTCATAGGAAATTCAGTTCCGGTAGCTAGTACTAATTTTACGTTTGAATTACAGCTTGATCCTTACGGAGCCGAAGTTTCTTGGACTTTAAAAAATAGTGCTGGTAGTACCTTGTATAGTGGAAGTGGATATCCAAATGCTACTACATCTTGGCCGGCTCTTATTACCCAAACTTGGAATCTTCCGGTAAACGACTGTTATACGTTTACTATTAATGATACTTATGGTGATGGTATTTACGTTGAAGGAGGATCTTATAGAATTTTAAACTCTACTGGTACGGTAGTTATTTCCGGAAACGATTATGAATATTCACAAACAAGAACATTTAAAGTTATCCCTAATTTAGTTCTATCAACAAACGAAGTGAAGAATAAAGATTCATTCGCAGTTTATCCTAATCCTGCAAATGATGTGTTAAATGTTACTAAAGTTTCAGGTAAAGCTAAATTTGAAATTTATAATGCGGTAGGGCAATTAGTGAAAGCCGGAAATATTGATAACAATCAGGTGAGAGTTTCTGAATTAGTTAAAGGAACCTACATCATTACAATAAAAGATGGTAATATCTCTGAGAATATTAAATTTATTAAAAAATAAATAGTCATTATATTATTTATAGAAAGCTCTGAAACTTATTTCAGGGCTTTTTTGTTATTAGTTAGGAATTTTTTTGTTTTTGGTTTGTTGTTTTTATAAATAAACTTCTTTTTTTAAATATTTTTATTTAAAATATTTACATTTGCAAATATTAAATAATTTATATGCGAAAGTCTACTACTTTTAAAGCTTTATTTTTATTATCTTCTTTTTTTGCTGCAGATTTAGTGGCTCAAAATGTTACTAAAAGAAAAGCTGATTTTAGCGTTGAAAAATCGCCATCTGAACTTGCTAAATCTTATGGATTTGATAGGTGTTCAACAACTGAATACGAAGAATTTCTACAAAAGACATTTCCGGGAAGAATGACTGTAGAACAGTTTGAATCATGGTTAGCTCCCTTAGTGGAGAAAGCTAAAGCAAATAAATCCCAAAACGGAAATATTATAACGATTCCTGTTGTGGTACACGTTATTCATAGTGGTCAGAATTTAGGAGTAGCGCCAAATATCGTTGATGAACAGGTAATATCTCAGATAACAGTAATGAACAACGATTTCAGAAGATTGGCTGGAACTCCGGGATTCAATACCAATGCCGTTGGAGCAGATACCATGATTCAGTTCGCTTTAGCCAAAGTAGATCCCAATGGAAATCCTACCAATGGGATTGATCGTGTAAATTTGTGTCAGGCTACATGGTCTCAAGCGGAAATCAATTCATTTGTAAAACCTGAAACAATTTGGGATCCTACTCAATATATGAATATGTGGAGTGTAAGTTTCACAAGTTCTACATTATTAGGATACGCACAGTTTCCATCAAACTCTAATTTAGGAGGTTTAAGCACTATTGGAGGTGAGGCTTATACCGATGGTGTTGTTGCTAATTATGCAACTTTCGGGAGCAGTGATTATAATGTAAATAATTCCTTTTTACTTGCTGCGCCTTATGATAAAGGAAGAACAATGACGCACGAAGTGGGACACTTTTTAGGATTGAGACACATATGGGGAGATAATGCTTCTTGTGTTGTGAATGCTACAGATAGCAATAAAGACTATTGTCCGGATACACCCGCTGCAAGTGCTCCCAATTACAATTGTGTAACGGTAGATTCTTGCCCTTCTGCACCTGGAAGCGATATGATTCAGAATTATATGGATTATACAACAGATACCTGTATGAATGTATTTACTGTCAATCAGAAAGACAGGATAACTGCGGTTATGAATAATTCTCCAAGGAGGATGGAGCTTAAAACCTCTACCAAAGATATAGCTATTCCATTATTTGCAAATGATGCGGAAGTAAAACTTGAAAGGGAGTGTAATACAGTAGATTGTTCCAGTATTACTCAGGCTCCAAAAATTTCCTTATACAACAGAGGAACTAGTACAATGACTTCTGCGGTAATAACTTATACCCTGAACGGAAATGTTCAAACGTACAACTGGAGCGGAAGTTTAGCTCAGGATAAATATGCAATCATTACACTTCCTATGAGTTCTGCAGCTTTGGGAGGACAGCTAAACATTAATGTAACCTCTGTAAATGGAGCAGTAGACCAAAGAACATCCAACAGTAATGTAACAGTAAACTATCTTGGAGCTCCTGCAAGAATGGATACTAATGTCGTGTTTAATCTTCAACTGGACAATTACGGAAGTGAAACTTCATGGACGCTGACAAATAGTTCGGGAACGGTTATTTACAGCAGTCCCGCAGTTGGATATACAGATTCCGGTGCAAATCTTCCGGCGCTGATTAGTGAAAACTGGACATTAAATCCAAATGAATGCTATACATTTACAATTAACGATTCTTACGGCGACGGACTTTATCCTTATGGAGGATATTATAACATCAAAACTCAGGGTGGGGTAACTTTGCTTTCCGGATCTCACTTCAGCTCTACGCAAAGCAGATTTTTAAAGTCGCAGGTTTTATCAACTAATGATGTAGCAAACCCTAAAAATGATATTCAGATTTATCCAAACCCGGTATCAGATATTTTAAATATTACAAGGGTTTCAGATAAAGCGACTTATAAAATTTATGGAGCAACTGGACAATTGGTAAAACAAGGAAATATCAATAACGGACAGATTAATGTTTCTGAATTAATTAAAGGGGGATACGTAATTACTATTGAAGAAAAAGGAAAAGAATCTTTCAATTCTAAATTCATCAAAAAATAATTAAAGTAACTTTCAATAAATATAATCCTCAGGTTTACCTGGGGATTTTTTTGTAATTGATTTTTAATAAATTGTAGGGCTTCAGATGGATTATATATTGTATATATAAGGTAAAGATAAGATAACTTCAGTTTTTCAATTTCGTATATATTATTGGTTTGGTTGGTTATTCCCAATGCTTTGAATTGAATTGTTGAAAAGTTTGTATGGAAAAAATAGAAATATTTTTAATTTAATAATTAAATTTGTTTAGATTTGTATAATTAATATATTGAGAAAGTTATGAAGAAAAATTTTACTTCTTTCTTTTTCCTCTTTTTGTTTGCGATTACCAGTGCACAATGGAGTCCCACGACATTTCGAGGGGAAAAAGCCAGAGCTAGTTCTGATATTAAGAACTATTACTCTTTGGACATTTCTCTGCTAAAGTCTCAATTGGCGAAAGCTCAGGAAACGGGAAAAAATGCAAAACCCGTCACGATTTCTTTGCCAACTTTAGATGGGAAAATTGAAAAATTTGCCGTTTACAGCTTCCCTGTGGTAGTGAAAGAACTGGCAGATCAGTATCAACTAGGCTCTTATGTAGGAGTTGGGGTAGATGACCCCGGCAAATATCTGAGATTCAGTTTAGCGCCGGATGATTTTCAGTCGATGATCATCAAGGATGGTAAATATGAATTTATAGAGCCTGCTGATAAAGACAAGACAGTTTATGGTGTGCATCCAAAAACTGATAAAAGTAACGAAGGGTTCCTTTGTTCGATGAACGAAGACAGGCTGTCCAAGCAAGAGATAGCAAATCTTTATTCAGCAGGAAAATCATTTGTCAATCAGACAACAAACTTTGCCAAGTCATCTGACAAAAAGTACAGAACGATGAGACTGGCAATGTCTGTAACAGGTGAATATACGCAGTACTTCGGCGGTACCGTTGCTAATGCTTTAACAGCAATCAATGCAACACTAACTAGAGTAAATGGGGTATTTGAAAAAGATTTTGCTTTACACCTTAATTTACAGAATTTTCCAAATGTAATTTATACCAATGCTGCAACAGATCCTTATTCGCCTGCAGCCCAGATGAATAACTGGAATTTGGAACTTCAGCAAACACTTACTGCTAACGTCGGGAATGCCAACTATGATATCGGTCACTTATTCGGTGCTTCCGGAGGTGGAGGTAATGCAGGATGTATAGGTTGTGTTTGTATAGATCCTACAAGTTCTACTTCACAGCAAAAAGGATCAGGATATACTTCTCCTGCAGATGGTATTCCTCAGGGAGATAATTTTGATATAGATTATGTAGCTCATGAGATAGGTCATCAATTGGGAGCAAATCATACATTCTCCCATGGTTTGGAAACAGCCGGAGTAAACGTTGAGCCGGGATCCGGGTCAACAATTATGGGATATGCAGGAATCACAGGAGCAAATACTGATGTTCAGGCTCACTCTGATCCGTATTTCCATGCAGTTAGTATCACTCAGGTTCAAAATAACCTATCGAGTAAAACTTGTGATGTAGAAACTGTAATTACAAACAATCCTCCAGTAATTGCAGCATTGCCTACTTATAATATTCCTAAAGGAACGGCGTTTGTTTTAACAGCTTCTGCTACAGATGCTGAAAATGATCCAATGACGTTCTGCTGGGAAGAGGTGGACAATGCAAGTGTAACGATTAATAAAAATAACTTAGGAACTACTGCAAGTGGTGCTACGTTCAGATCATTTAATCCAACGACAAGTCCAACAAGATATTTCCCTAAATTATCTTCTGTATTGGCTGGAGTTTTAAACAATTCTAACAATGGATGGGAATCTGTTTCCACAGTTGCAAGAACAACCAACTTCAGAGTTACGGTAAGAGATAACAATCCGGTGCCTACTCAGCAGCAGACTCAGTTTGCCAATCAGCAGATCATTGTTGGAAACGATGGGCCGTTCAAAGTAACGACAACCAATGCTTATAATAATGGTGCAACAAACGTAACTTGGGATGTAGTTAATACTACCGCTGCTCCATATAATGCGGCGAATGTAAAAATTGATTACACAACAGATAACGGAGTAACCTGGACAGTAGCTTCTGCTTCTACACCTAACGATGGAAGCGAGTCTCTTAATTTAACGGGACTTACTTTGGGAGGAACAGTTAAGATCAGAGTAAGTGCTATTGGAAACGTATTCTATGCCATCGGAAGTGCAACAGTAACTTCTTTACTTACTTGTACCGGAGCAGCTCCTACAGGTATTGTTGTTTCTGCGATTACCCAGACTACAGCTACAGTTACCTGGGCAGCTACAACGAACTCTACTTATGTAGTTCGCTACCGTCCGGTAGGAAGTACGACTTGGATTACAGTGAATGCTGCAACAAACTCAGTAAACCTTACAGGTCTTACTGATGGTATTCAATATGAAGTTCAGGTTTCCACAGTATGTAGTGGTGTTCAGGGACCTTTCTCTGCTTCTACTAACTTTACAACTTTAGGACTTACTTATTGTACCATGACCTCTAGTAACTTTGCTGACGAGTATATTTCTAATGTTACGGTAACTCCTGTTGGAGCTTCTGTGATGAGCAATAATTCCGCGGGTTCTACTTATACAGATTATTCTACTACACCAAGTGCTTTAGTTAATTTAGTCATTGGTTCTACTGGAAATACGATTTCTGTTAATAAAGCTTGGACAGGGACAGTATATAGTGAAGCTGTAGGAGTTTGGATCGATTTCAACAGAAACGGAGTTTTCGAAGCTACTGAGCAGGTAATGAACTCTGCAGCAAGTACAACGACTCCTGTAACGGCTACTTTCAACGTTCCTGCAACAGCTTATAACGGACCTGCAACTACTAAGATGAGAGTTGCATTACAATTCAGCTCTTCTCCGGTAATGTGTACAAGTTATACGTATGGAGAGGTTGAAGATTATGCTGTAAAATTAATTCAGCCAATTGCTTGTACAAGTAATGCGCCGCTAAATTTATCTGTAACAAATATTACAGCAACTTCTGCATATGTAACATGGGATCCTGCAACGGGTGCAACCTATGTTTTACAATACAGACAGGTAGGTTCTCCGACTTGGATTACAGTTCCTTTAACAACGAATGCTTACACCATAAACAATCTTCTTGAACAGACTCAATATGAAGTTCAGGTAGCGTATGTTTGTTCGGGAACTACGGGAACATTTACTGCTCCTTTGCAATTCACGACTCCGGCGGTAACCTATTGTAATATTACTTCTACAAATAATACGAACGGTTATATTTCTAACGTGACAGTTGCTCCAACGAATTCTTACGTGATGAGTAATAATTCAGGAGCCAATTCATATACGAACTATTCTCCGGATCCTGCCAAATTGGTAACATTGGTTCGTAACTCTACGAATAACACAATTTCTGTTTCTAAATCTTGGTTAACAACCACAACCTCTTCATTAGCTGTTGGTGCGTGGATTGATTTTAACAGAAACGGTATTTTTGAAACAGGAGAAAGAGTAATCAGTACTACAGCAAGTACAACAACTCCAATTACTGCTACATTTATAGTTCCTACAACTGCTTATAATGGTCCGTTAACACTTAGAATGAGAGTTATTTTCTCTACTTCTACCATTACAGATCCTTGTGCAACAGTTGCAAACGGAGAAATCGAAGATTATGCAGTTAAGATCATTGATCTTGCAGCTTGTACAACGGCTCCTCCAACTCCTATTGTTGTTTCAAACGTTACAGCTTCCACAGCTTTGGTTTCTTGGATCAATGCAACAGGAGCTACTTACACATTAAGATACAGAACAGGTACTGGTGCTTGGACGGTAATTGCTCCGGCAACTAACCCTTATACTATTATAAACTTAAATGCATCTACTACTTATGAAGTACAGGTTGCAACTATTTGTGGTGGTGTTACAGGAGCTTGGTCTGCATCTACCAATTTTACAACTCCTGCAATTTCATATTGTAATTCAGGTACTGCAACTGTAACTGACGGATACATCAATAATATTACGGTTACAGGTACGAATACACCGATGATGTCTAACAACTCAGGAGCGAGTACCTATACAGACTATTCTAATGATGCAACAAAGATTATTACATTAGCTCGTAATTCTACAGGTAACGTACTTTCTGTAGGAAGAACAATCTTATCAAGTACATATTCTACCTATGCATGGATAGATTTTAACGGCGATGGAATTTTTAACAACAACCCAACTACAGTTGCTGGTGGAGAAAGAATCATGAACTTAGGGTATTCTTCCACAACTCCGGTTACTGCTACTTTCCCTGTTCCTGCCGGAGCTTACTCTGGTACGAATAAAGTGAAAATGCGTGTTATTGTATATTTCTTAACACCTACAGATGCTTGTTCACCACTTACAAGTAATGGTGAGGTAGAAGACTATCAGGTTAAATTTGTAGATATTCAGCCTTGTACTACGGCTGCTCCTACAGGTATTACAATGACTAACATTGGTGCGACTACTGCTACTGTATCCTGGATCTCTTCTACAGGGGCAACTTATTTAGTAAGATGGAGAACTACTAACCCGGTTGGAACTTGGAATACTTCTCTGGTCGTTACAGGAAATACGTATAATATTACAGGACTTACTGAACAGACTGCTTATGAAGTACAGGTAGCTACAATTTGCGGTGGAGTTCAGGGACCTTGGTCTAGTTCTGTACTGTTTACGACTACGCCAATTACTTATTGTAATATGACGGGTACAGGAACTACCGACTTTATTTCAAACGTTACAATAACTTCAGTGAATCCGGGTATTCCTCCAATGAGTAATACTTCTGTACAGACAAATTATATCAGCTATACCACTCCGGCTACATTGGTGAACTTAGAAATAGGTTCTACAGGTAACCAGATATCAGTAGCTAAAGGCGGAGCACAAAATGATGCTGTTTCGGCTTGGATCGACTTTAACAGAAATGGCGTATTTGAAACCACAGAGCAAATTATGGCTTCTGCAGCAAGTACTACAACTCCTGTTACAGCATTGTTCAACGTTCCTGCAACAGCATATAACGGACCTTTAACAACGACAATGAGAGTTGTTCTTAAACGTACAAGTGCTCCTGTTATGTGTCAGAATGCAGTAAATGGAGAAGTAGAAGATTATGCGGTGAAATTGAGACCTTGTTCTACTACAACACCAACTAACTTAGCCTTCAATACCATTACTCATACTTCTGCGAATGTTACATGGACAGTACCTACAGGTGGTCTTACATTTATCGTAAGATACAGAGTAGCGGGAACTACTACTTGGACTCAGGTGGTTGTATCAACATTAACAGGTAATCCTCCATTGGCTTTAACAGGTTTAACGCCGGCTACAACGTATGAAGTACAGATAGCTGGAAGCTGTGGAACAACTCCTGGAACATTTACACCAACTCAGACATTCACAACAAGATGTGATCCAACCCCTCCGAATGTAACAATCGGAACGGTTACCACAAATTCAGCAGTAGTAACATGGGCTCCAGTTGTACCAAGTGCTACTTATGTAATCAGATACAGAATTGTAGGTACAGGAACATGGACGACAGTGAACGTTACTGCAGCACCATTAAATACGTATACTCTTACAGGTTTAAGCCCTTATACAACTTACGAAGTACAGGTGGCAAATATCTGTAACGGAGAAACAACTGTTAATCCTTGGTCTAATCCTAAAGTATTTACTACGGAAAGAACTTGTCAGTTGCCTCCTCCGGGACTTACTATTACAGCGATTACACCGACAACAGCTCAGGTAACATGGGATCCTTTCCCGGGTGCTACTTATATCTTGAGATACAGAAAAGTAGGAATTCCGAGCTGGACAATGGTACCGTCTAATACCAATACGATTACCCTTACAGGTTTATCTGAATTGACACAGTATGAAATGCAGGTAGCAAACGTTTGTAGCGGAACTCCGGGAACGTATACACTGCCTTATTACTTCACTACACCAACTATTGTGTACTGTCAGATGGCATCTACAGGGGCTATAACTTCAGAATATATTTCTAAAGTTACAGTAACGCCAAACGGTAAACCTCAGATGACGAATATTTCTGTAGGATCTAATTATTCAGATTATACAGGAGTTCCGGCTAAATTTATTGAATTGATCCAGGGATCTACGGATAACAAGATCGTGATTGATAAAAAATTAGCAGGAAACAATAAAGCAGGAGTTGCAGTCTGGATCGATTTCAACAGAAACGGATACTTCGATATCAACGAAAGAATCCTTGCGGACGGACCAAACAGCAATCCTACAGCAAGTACGACGTTTACAGTACCTGCAGATGCGTTCATCAGTCTGGTAGACTACAAATATGTAGTGATGAGAGTGGCAATGGGCAAAGATATCATTCCGGTAAATTGTAACAGCTTCCCTGATGGAGAAGTAGAAGATTACACGGTAAGAATTTCTAAACTTCCGGTTGCTAATTCGATCAATCAGACAGATGTTATGATTTATCCGAATCCGGTGAGCTCAGTGTTGTATGTGAAAAATATCAGCAAAAAAGCGAATTATAAGATCTATAATTCAGCAGGACAATTATTGTCAAGCGGTATTATCTTAAACAACAAGATTGACGTTCATAACCTGATAAATGGACTTTATGTAATAGACATTTTGGATGGAGACACCATTTCTGTTCAGAAGAAATTTATTAAAGAATAATACATTTAATCATTAATCAACTTAAGCAGGCTCTCATTTCTGAGAGCCTGTTTTTTTTACCTGAAGAACAGAAGCATGAAAAAACTCGTTAGAAATAATCCAACGAGCTTAATTTTATTCGATATCGAAGACGATCTTTTCGGTTTGTTCCTTGAGATCTTCAAGATTGGTATTGTTATAAATAATGCAGTCTGCAAGTTTTATTTTGTCTTTTTCCGGCATCTGTTTTTCCATCACTGCCTGAACTTCGCGGTAGGTTTTTCCGTCCCGGTCCATTACTCTTTTTATTCTGATATTATCTTCAGCGGTAACAAGTAAAGACTTATAACATTGCTGGTTTAATTTTAATTCAAACAATAAAGCCGTTTCTTTAAAAACCAGATACTTTGTCTGTTTTTTCACCCACTCTTCAAAATCTGTTCTTACAGCAGGATGAATAATTTCATTTAAGCTCTGAAGAAGATCTTTATCATTAAAAACCTTTTCAGCAACAAATTTTCGATTATAAAATCCGTTTTCGTCATAGGCTTCATCTCCTAAAAGTTCCCTGATTTTCAGCTTTAAATCATCGTTGTCGTTTACGATATCTTTCGCCCTGTCATCCGAATAATAAACCGGAAATCCGAACTCTTCAATGAATTTGGCAACCATAGTTTTTCCCGAGCCGATTCCGCCTGTTAAACCAATAATTTTGGGTGCAGATAAGGGATCAGGTTCTGCTTTCTGAGTTTCTGAATGTAATTCCTCCATAATCAAAAATTAATATCCAAAAACATCATTAAAACTAAACGTCTCGTCTAATCTTACCCCTTTTTCAGTCATTTTCAGGCTTGCCAGTTCGTTATGTGCGTCATGCTCAAAGAATAGTAAATATTCATTATCCACACACTGCTTAAGAAATTTACCCTTTTCTTCTAAAGTTAAAAGAGGACGCGTATCGTAACCCATCACATAAACCTGAGGAATGTGTCCCGCAGTCGGAATTAAATCTGCCGCGAAAACAATTGTTTTTTCCTGATACTGAATCACAGGAAGCATTTGCTTTTCCGTATGACCATCCACAAAAATCACATCCATTTTCAAATCCGGCGCAAAACCATAATTTCCGGTTGCAGGAAGGGGTAAAAAATTTAATTGTCCGCTTTCCTGAATCGGAATAATGTTCTCCTTCAGAAAACTCGCTTTTTCTCTTGCATTAGGTTCCGTTGCCCATTTCCAGTGATTTTCATTCGTCCAGAACTGTGCATTTTTGAAAGCAGGTCTGTAACCTGTTTTATCATCATTCCATTCAATCGCGCCACCGCAGTGATCGAAGTGAAGGTGAGTAAGGAAAACATCCGTGATGTCCTCTCTTACAAAACCATATTTCTTTAAGTTTTTGTCTAAATTATCGTCTCCCCAAAGCGAATAATGACCGAAAAATTTGTCGTCCTGCTTATTTCCAAGACCACAGTCAATTAAGATTAATTTTTTTCCGTCTTCCACAAGAAGAGAACGGGTTCCCAGTTCAATCAGGTTTCTTTCGTCTGCAGGATTTGTTTTTTCCCACAGACTCTTTGGGACGACTCCGAACATCGCTCCGCCGTCGAGCTTAAATTTTCCGCATTGTATTGGATATAGCTTCATATAATATTGAGTTTTTTATAATGTTGTTTATTTTTTATTTGAATGAAAATCTAAATTTTACTTCGAAATCAAGTTAAACTTAAAACAATTCACCCGGATTTCTCGGTACCGCAATATTCAGATGTTTGTATGCTTTTTCGGTAACCTCTCTTCCTCTGGGAGTTCTGATGATAAATCCTTCCTGAATTAAAAAAGGTTCATAAACTTCTTCCAGAGTTTCAGGATTTTCTGCAATAGATGTTGCCAGAGCAGAGATTCCGACAGGTTTTCCTTTAAAATTTTCGATCATGACACGCATGATTTTGTTATCCATCTCATCCAGACCAAATTCATCAACGTTTAATGAATTTAAAGCATATTTTGTAATATTAATTTCAATTTCGCCATTGCCTTTTATTTCTGCAAAATCCCTTACTCTTCTCAAAAGAGCATTGGCAATTCTTGGTGTTCCTCGGCTTCTTCTCGCAATTTCAATGGCCGCATCTTCATAAATTTTTACGCCCAGAACTCTTGCGCTTCGGATAATAATCATCGACAAAAGTTCAATCGTATAATATTCCAGTCTGCTTTGGATTCCGAATCTTGCCAACATCGGTTTTGTAAGCATTCCGCTTCGGGTTGTAGCTCCCACCAAAGTAAAAGGATTCAGCCCGATCTGCACACTTCTCGCATTCGGACCGGTTTCCAGCATGATATCAATTTTATAATCTTCCATTGCAGAATACAGATATTCTTCCACAACAGGAGAAAGACGGTGGATTTCATCAATGAAAAGCACATCATTTTCTTCCAGATTGGTTAATAAACCGGCTAAACTTCCGGGTTTATCCAAAACAGGTCCCGAAGTTATCTTGCAGTTTACCCCAAGTTCATTCGCGATGATATTGGCCAAAGTGGTCTTTCCCAAACCGGGAGGACCGTGCAAAAGAACATGATCCAGCGCTCCGCCACGCCTTTTTGCAGCCGTCACGAAAACTTCAAGATTTTCCAATGTTTTTCTCTGTCCGGCAAAATCTTTAAAACTCTGGGGACGAATCTGCTCTTCCTGCGCAAGTTCTTCGCGGGAATAATTTTCTTTATCGGGATGTAAAAAATCGGGCATTAATTCAATTTCATTTACCGTAAAGATAGGAAAATTGAGATTAAGAGTAAGGTTGATTTCATTAAAAATTAAGATTTGAGAACAACAGATATTTTAAGTATTTTTGAGAGAGAAAAAACAAGTTAAAATTTTTTTTAACTATTCTAAGCTGAGATTCCTACGGAATGACAAACTTTATGCAGATTTTTTGTCATGCTGAAAGCATCTAAGTAAAGTAATCAAACTATTGATCTAAACTTTAGCTTTAAACTAAATAAATGAAACTAATTGGTCCTTTCAAGCAGGTTGTAACACTTGCAAACCTTCCTTTAAGAGGAAAACTTTCAGACGAACAGCTTGAAATCATTCCCGATGGAGGAATTTTAATCGATAATAATAAAATCAAAAAGGTTGGAAACTTTGAGATTGTAAAATCCGAAAACCAGAATATAGAAATTGAAACGGTAAAAGGAGAGCAGATTGTTCTTCCGGCTTTCGTAGATTCCCACACGCATATTTGCTTTGGCGGAAACCGGGCGAATGATTTTGCCATGCGTAACGCAGGAAAAACGTACCTCGAAATTGCCGAAAGCGGAGGAGGAATCTGGAGCTCGGTGCAGCATACAAGAAATGCATCGGAGGAAGAATTGTTAAAAACTTTGCTCGAAAGAATTGATTTTTTAATTTCTCTTGGAATAACAACCATTGAAGTAAAAAGCGGTTATGGTTTAGACGCTGAAAACGAACTGAAAATGCTTCGCATCATTAAAAAAGCGCAGGAACAGACGAAAGCAACTCTGGTTTCGACCTGTCTTTCCGCACATCTGAAGCCAAGAGATTTTGAAGGAAGCAATGAAGAGTACTTGCACTATATTGTAACGGAAATTTTACCGAAAGTAAAAGAAGAGGATTTGGCAAAGCGGGTTGATATTTTTATTGAAAAGTCGGCATTTCAGCCCGAAGAAAGCAAAAACTTTTTGTTAAAAGCTAAAGAATTAGGTTTTGAAATTACTGTTCATGCAGATCAGTTTACTCCGGGAAGTTCAAGAATTGCAGTTGAAGTGGGGGCAAAATCTGCCGATCATCTGGAAGCCACCATTGATGACGATATTGAATTTATAGCAAAATCTGATACGGTGGCAACCGCTTTACCCGGTGCAAGTTTAGGATTGGGAGAAAAATTTACGCCGGCTAGAAAATTATTGGACGCAGGAGCGATTGTAGCGATCGCAAGTGACTGGAATCCCGGTTCTGCGCCAATGGGAAATTTAATTACACAGGCTTCCATTCTGGCAACATTTGAAAAGTTGACGACAGCAGAAGTTTTAGCAGGAATGACTTTCCGATCAGCTTTTGCGCTTGGTCTGGAAGATAGAGGAAGATTAACAAAAGGACAAAAAGCGGATTTTATGACTTTTAAAACCAATAATTTCCAAAATGTCCTTTATAATCAGGGAAGCTTAAAAGCGGAGAATGTTTATATTGATGGGATTAAAATTTAAAATAATTTAATGTTTTATATTACAGACTAAACTTAGATGCTTTCAGCATGACAATTTGAGCGTTTTAATATTGCGTAATTTTTGTCATGCTGAAAGCATCTAAACATAATTTAACACAAATGAGAAAAAATGTTCGAATTAAATGAAGGAATTTATAAATTTTATGTTTACATCTTAACCAATAAAAACAGAACAGTTTTATATACGGGAGTTACCGGAAACTTGCATCAGAGATTATCTCAACATATAAATAAATTAAATCCTGATAGTTTTACTGCAAAATATAATGTCTGTTTTCTGATTTACTATCAAAGCTTTGGCTGGATACATCAGGCGATAGAAAGAGAAAAAGAAATAAAATTATTAAAAAGAGACAAAAAACTTGAATTAATAAGAGCAATAAATCCCAATTTAGAATTTCTTAATTATCTTTTTGAATAAATTGCAGAGATGCTTCTGGCATAACAATTAAAACCACACACAAATTAAACTTATTAATGATGAACACGATTTGGCAGGGAAGATTAGACGGAGAAGAACTTCTTTTCCACAGAATATTTCAGAGGGTGAAAGAAGAAAATAATTATGATTTTATTTCACCTAAAGATTTCGTTTTACATGGATTTGCTGTAGATGAAGGCGTTAGGAGAAATAAAGGAAGACAGGGCGCAAAAGATGCTCCGGATATTATCCGTAAAAATATGTCGAATTTTCCTGTAATCCGTCCTGATTTTTCTTTGCTGGATTTTGGAAATATTACCTGTGATGACGGGAATTTAGAAAATACGCAAAACAGTCTTGCTAAAAATGTTTCCAAAGTGTTGCTGAAAGGAGGGAGATCTGTAGTTTTAGGCGGAGGTCATGAAGTCACTTATGCACATTATTTAGGCTTAAAAACAGCTTTTCCTGAACAGAAGATAGGCATCATTAACATCGATGCTCATTTTGATAACAGACAGCCTGAAAATGGAGTAGGAGCGAGTTCCGGAACCGGATTCTGGCAAATTGCTCAGGAAGGCGAAATTCATTCGCTGCATATCGGAATTCAGAGGAATTCAAATACTTTGAAATTATTTGATACCGCTCATCAGTACGGAATGAAATATATTCTTGCCGATGAACTTTTCTTTGAAAATTTACCTTCCGTTTACCAAAGAATTAATGATCTGCTCGACAGTGTAGATTATCTGTATCTTACGATTTGTATGGATGTTTTCAACGCTTCCATTGCTCCCGGAGTTTCCGCTTCCGCCTATAACGGAATTTTTGCTGATGCCACATTCATGCATTTTTACAGACACATTCTGAAAAGTGAAAAACTTTTGGCACTCGACGTCGCAGAGGTAAATCCTCAGTTTGACATACAGGACAGAACTGCAAGATTAGCCGCAACACTTATGAATGAGTGGTTTATGATTTAACATAAAAATTAACAATATTCCGATAGAAAAAATCATTATTTTATATAACCCGAAGGAACAGGATTTGTTGCTTCCAAGATGCTTGAAGAAAAGCATTAATTAAATTCGGCAAAGACTGAATTTAAAAACAGAAATTATAGTATGGAACAATTAATTGAAAATAAACTTATCAAAGCAGATAAGGCATTTTCAGAATGGAGAAAAGTACCATTCGAAGACAGACAGAAACTCATTGCTAAAGCAGCGGAAATCTTAAAAAACAATTCTGAAAAATTTGGAACGATAATTACTCAGGAAATGAACAAACCTATTTCAGAGTCTATTGCTGAGGTGGAAAAATGTGCTTTAATGATGAATTATTATGCAGATGCTGAAAATATTTTAAAACCAGAGAAAATTGATTCCGAATTCTCTTATTCTGAAGTTCATTATGTTCCAAAAGGGGTAATTTTAGGAGTAATGCCATGGAATTTTCCTTTTTGGCAGGTCTTGAGATTTGCCGTTCCGGCCATTTTAGCCGGAAATACCGTTGTTCTAAAACATGCGTCGATTTGTTTCGGAAGCGGAAGTGCTATCGAAGAAGTACTTTTGGAAGCCGGATTTCCGGAAGGAATTTTCCAGAATCTTGAGGTAAGTCATAAAGAAGTAAAAGGAATTCTCGAACATGATGCGGTAAAAGGAGTCAGTCTTACAGGAAGCGGAAAAGCCGGAGGAGAAGTAGCTTCTATTGCAGGACTAAATATCAAAAAATCATTGCTTGAACTTGGCGGAAGTGATGCATTTATTGTATTGGACGACGGAGATCTGGATGAAGCGGCAAAAGCAGGGGTAAAATCAAGACTTCAGAATTGCGGACAAACCTGTACCGCGGCGAAAAGATTCATCATTGATGAAAAAATTGAAGATGCTTTTCTTCCTATATTTATTGAAGAATATAAAAAATATGAGGTTGGAGATCCGATGGATAAAGAAACTAAAATTGCCGGAATGGCAAGACCGGATCTGGCAGATGAACTGGAAAAACAGTTTCAGAAAGCACTGGAACATGGTGCTGAAATCATTCTTCCTCTGGAAAGAATTTCTGAAAATGAATTCAGACCCGGTTTAATTCGTGTGCAGGAAGGAAATCCTATTTTACAGGAAGAGCTTTTCGGACCTTTGGGAATGGTGATGATTGCTAAAAGTGACGAAGAAGCTTTAAAAATGGCGAATGATATTCCTTTCGGGCTTTCTAATTCTGTATGGACAAAAGATCAATCGCGACAGTTATTTTTTATTGAAAATCTTGAATCTGGAACCGTTAATATTAACAGAATGACAAGTTCTGATCCGCGTTTTCCATTCGGAGGATCAAAAGCTTCAGGATATGGAACAGAGCTGTCTTTATTAGCTTTACGTGAATTTGTAACGGCAAGAACTGTTGTAGGAAATTATGAGTAAATAAGGAAGTTGGAAGAGGGGAGATGGAAGTTTATAAAAGTGTTGCTTAATTAACTTTCAATATTTATTCTTCTGATTTAGCCTGTAAAAATAAAAACTCACGAAGATCTTTCGTGAGTTTTTTGTTTATAATGACTTTGTTTAAATTAAACTGTCGTTAATCTTAAGGTATTTGTTTTTCCGCCTTCGTAAGATGGAGTTGCATTGATATTGATTACAAAGTCTCCAGCCTCGATATAACCGTAGTTATGTGTCAGCATATTTACCTGGATAATCGTTTCATCAGTAGATTTCTTCATATCGTAATAATAGGCGTGAACTCCCCAAAGTAAATTCAACATGGTAATAACCCTCTTGTTTCCACTATATACGATGATGTGGGAATTGGGTCTGTGTGCAGAAAGCTGGAATGCTGTATATCCTGAACTCGTTAAAGTAACAATCGCAGAAACGTTAGTGGTTTTCGCAATTCTTACCGCTGCAAGACAAACTCTGTTGGTAATAAATCGATCATCAATACAGTTGAAATCTTTTTCGATAGGCTCGTTTTTGTGCTGGTAAAAATGAGTAGTTTCAATGTTCTTCACAATTTTAGCCATATTTTCCACTACCTGAACCGGATACCTTCCTACAGAAGTTTCTCCTGAAAGCATTACGGCATCTGCTCCGTCCAATACAGAGTTTGCAACGTCATTTACTTCCGCTCTTGTTGGCGTTAAACTGTTGATCATTGTTTCCATCATTTGCGTAGCGATAATTACCGGCTTAGAATAGAATCTTGCTTTTTCTACCAGAGTCTTCTGGATAGCAGGAACTTCTTCCATCGGAACTTCAACTCCCAAATCTCCACGTGCTACCATCAAACCGTCGCATTCCAATAAGATTTCGTCGATATTTTTTACCCCTTCCGGTTTTTCAATTTTCGCGATGATCGGCGTTTTGAATTTTCCGTTCGGATGTTTTGAAATTAATTCTTTAAGATCAATAATATCCTGTGCATGACGAACAAATGAAAGTGCGATCCAGTCTACTTCCTGATCCAGCATGAAATTGGCATCCTGAATGTCCTTTTCCGTTAAAGCAGGAAGAGAAACATTCGTATTGGGAAGGTTTACCCCTTTTTTAGAACTCAACGGTCCTCCCTGAATGGTTTTCGCTTTTACAGTGTCTAATTCATTGGTTTCAGTAACTTCCAAAACGAGTTTACCATCATCAATAAGGATTCTTTCTCCAACCTTCACATCCTGTGGAAACTGTTGGTACGTCATGTACACTTTTGTAGAATCTCCTTCAATTTTTTCGTTGGTAAAAGTAAGGATGTCTCCCGGATTAAGGTAAGAACCTTCTTTTACAACTCCTACTCTTAGTTTAGGACCCTGTAAATCTCCTAAAATACCAACCGAGAAGCCATATTCTTTATTAAGTTCTCTGATGATCTCGATATTTGAACGAACTAAGTCGTAATCAGCGTGTGAAAAATTGATTCTGAAAATATCAACACCTGCTTTCATTAACCCTAACATTACTTCCTTCGACGATGAAGCCGGACCAAGCGTTGCAATAATTTTTGTCTTCTTTAAATACTTATTCATAATACTGGATAATTTGATAAAGTTCTTCCTCAGAACCTAATGTATAATCTTGAATTGGAAACACAAGATTTTCAGGGAGCAAAATTACGGAAAAATCAGGAAACTGTTCCGAACTGTGCAAGATATATTGCACTTCTACCTGATTATTTAATAAAAATTTAATGTTTTCTTCTTCCGAGAAGAGTTCAGTCTGTAATTTTTTTTGTTTACTTTCTGCAGATCTGTTCGAAATGAAGGTAAAACAAGTCTTTGTAAATTTGTGGTAAGCCTCAAATCTTGGAAAAAAGTAATCATAATAAGATCCGTGAAGAATAACATCTTCAATTCTTTTGAATGTAAGATCGTTGTTTTGATTTACTTTATAGAAAAACTCATGATCGGGTATATTCTTTGCTAATCTTACCAATCCGATGGTAATATCTTCAAATTCAATATCATCTATATCATAAAGTTTTTGGATTTCCAAGTATATTTTCTTTTTTGTTTAAAATATAAAATGCTCTTTGTGCTGCCTTTTCTTCGGCTTTCTTCTTGGAAGTTTCTGTGGCATTCGCGATTTTTTCTTCTCCCAGCCAAACATGACATCGGAAAACAATCGATTTATTTACCTGAATTTCTTCGCAAGTTTCGTACTTTATATTCAGTTTCTTCTTCTGGCTCCATTCCAGCAGAAGACCTTTGTAGCTTACAATTTTATTTTCTAGTTTGTTAATTTCTGTAGGCGTAAGTAATCTTTCCAGAATGATCTTTTTACAGGTTTCATACTGGAAATCTAAATAAACAGCACCAATTAAAGCTTCAAATAAATTTCCGGAGATGTTTTCACCTAACGCAACAACAGAATTTTGTTTCTGCAGAAGATTGGTAAGTTTTAAGTCTTCTCCTAATTTATTAAGATTTTTCCTATTAACAATCTTAGATTTCATCTGCGTCAGATATCCTTCATTGGCTTGAGGATAGGTATGAAACAAATGACAAGAAATAATTGTACCCAAAACAGAATCTCCTAAAAATTCCAGCCTTTCGTAATTGCTGTCTTTATTTTTAGAAGAATTTTTTAAAGAAAAAGCTTCGCGGTAGAGGGCAACATTTTGTACCTCAGTTCCAAGCATTTTGCTGAGCTCAGTAATGAGAAAATAATCTCTCTCCGTTAGTTGTCTTTTTCTTTTTTTGAGAAGGAATTTAGAAAAGTATTTCTGTAACTCCATTCAGTAGATTTAGATTTTCTTAAATAGAACGCAGGCATTGTGCCCACCAAACCCAAAAGTATTACTCATGGCTACTTTTACATCTTTCTTAGCAGCTTCGTTGAATGTGAAATTCAGTCTGCTATCGATATTTTCATCATCAGTAAAATGGTTAATGGTAGGAGGAACAATACCATGAATAATAGTTCCCAACGCAGCAATAGCTTCAATAACTCCTGCAGCACCCAAAAGGTGGCCGGTCATTGATTTTGTAGAATTAATCTGAATATCGAAAGCGTGTTCTCCCAATAATTTTGAAATGGCATTAGATTCTGCAATGTCTCCTAATGGAGTAGATGTACCATGCATATTGATGTGATCTACTTCATCAGCAGTTAATCCTGCATCTTCCAGACAGTTCTTCATTACGAGATAAGCGCCTAAACCTTCAGGATGAGGTGCTGTCATGTGATGTGCATCTGCACTCAGACCGCCGCCTTTTAATTCTGCGTAAATTGTAGCACCACGTTTTACGGCGTGCTCATATTCTTCAAGAATGATACATCCTGCTCCTTCCCCAAGAACAAATCCATCTCTGTCTTTGTCGAAAGGTCTTGAAGCGGTTTTAGGATCATCATTTCTTGTAGAAAGTGCCATCATTGCATTGAAACCACCGACACCACTTGCTGTAACGGCTGCTTCTGAGCCTCCACACACAATAACATCTGCTTTTCCAAGCTGGATCAGCATTTTGGAATCAATTAAAGCGTTTGCTGAAGACGCACATGCAGAAACAGTAGTGTAATTCGGACCATGGAAACCATATTCTATAGAAATATGTCCCGGAGTGATGTCTGCAATCATTTTAGGAATAAAGAATGGGTTGAATCTCGGAATTTCCGTATTTGCCCATCCTAAAACTTCAGTCTCAAAAGTCTCTAAACCTCCGATTCCTGAACCCCAGATTACTCCGACTCTGTTTTTGTCTACGTTATCTTCAATAATTCTTGAGTGGGTTACTGCTTCTCTTGCAGCAACAAGCCCAAGTTGTGTATTTCTATCCATTTTTTTAGCCTCTTTCTTGTCGAAATGGTCTAATGGATTGAAATTTTTAACTTCGCAAGCGAACTTAGTTTTAAAGTTTGTGGCATCAAAAAGAGTAATAGGAGCAGCACCGCTCTCACCTTTCACAAGATTTTCCCAGTATTCTTTTGCATTATTTCCAATTGGTGTTATTGCTCCAAAACCGGTTACAACTACTCTTTTTAATTCCATAAACTTTGTTTAATTTTCTTATTTGTTGAAGAATATTATTTATTTACTACTTCTTCGATATAAGCGATAGCGTGTCCTACAGTAGTAATTTTTTCTGCTTGATCATCAGGGATTTGAATATTGAATTCTTTTTCAAATTCCATGATAAGTTCAACTGTATCCAAAGAATCAGCTCCTAAATCGTTAGTGAAGCTAGCTTCTGGAGTTACTTCTGTTTCTTCAACGTCAAGCTTATCAGCGATGATAGCTTTTACTCTTGATGCAATGTCTGACATAGTAAATTTTTTTTTAATTGTTAGATGGTGCAAATATATAAAATTCTTTACGATAAAACATTTTTTTAGTCTTTTTTGTGGTTTGCAGGAGAGTATTTTGTAAATTGTGGGTTTAGTGTTTTAGTTTTCAGGGGTTTATATTTTAACGTTTCATTGTCTTATTTAACTTTATCATTCATCATTTTTTATCCTGAATACAGAATCCGTCTGATTAAGCATTTTAAATGGTATTTTTTATATCAGAGCTTTATTATTTATACTTTTGCAGCTTCTTTTTATTTTAAATATTCTTTGTTTTCATGAGAAAAATCCTTTTTATCCAGTTTCTTTTATTTTCAGTATTTATTTTTTCACAGACGGAAGGAAAAGTAATTAAGGTGAAAGATGGTGATACTGTTGTCGTTTTATTATCGGACAATATTCAGGAAGCGTTAAGGCTTGCGGAAGTCGATTGTCCTGAAAAAGGTCAGGCTTTTGGAAAAAATGCCAAGCAATTTACCAGTGAAGCTGTATTTGGGAAAACGGTGACATTCTACAGGACTGGAAAAGACAGGTACAAAAGAACCGTTGCCAAAATTTTTTACGATCATAATAAATATCTTTCCGAAGAAATCATAAAGGCAGGTTTCGGATGGTGGTATTTTAAGGCCTCTAAGAATATTGATCTGCAAAAGTTACAGGATACCGCCAAAGCAAAAAAGCTTGGTTTGTGGATGGATAAGAATGCGGTTTCGCCTTGGGAATACCGAAAGAGCAGGAGGAAGAAAAACGCGGACAATAAAAGTAAAGCGCTTTAATATTTGAAAAATAAAAAAGAGACTGCTTAAAACAATCTCTTTTGTGGAGTTGGAGGGATTCGAACCGTCTCTTTAAACCTCTTTATTTATCAACATTTTTTAAAGATGAGTCTCAGGTTACTCACCGAATTACTCACTTTGAAAATGTAGGTTTTTGATTCATTTTACAAATCAAAGATAATAACTTATTTTGTATTTTAATGAATATATATATCAAAGTTTTATGGAAGATTAGAAATGGATTGCATTTAAAATTGTGCGACTTCTGCTTGATGTTCTATATCCTATTGTTTAGTGATTTTTTGAATGCTCGAGTTTCTATTTTTAATATTCTTTTTATTAAATGCATCTGCCATAGAGCGTAATGATAGCCTTGAAAGATCTATATCCCATAGAGGTTCATTTTCATTGACCACCCGAAGAGTTCTGTTATTCAGATCAAATTCTTCAATAAAGCAATAATAAAGCATGCGTAGAAGCATTTTTTGAGCTTTATCTTCCTTCTTATGAACCTTAAAGTAAAGATAAGAAGATTTATCACTCGTTAGGTTGAGGGAAAGAATCTGATCTTCTCCATAAAAATGAGTACCTGCTCCCCAGCCACTCAATCGTTTTACCCTCCCTTTATTAGAAATAGCATATTTACGATTAAAACCGGGTACTGGTTTCCATTGTTCATCAGGTAAGTCATTTAGAGATAAATCGAAAATAGCTGGCGGACTCTTTTTATTAATCCGGGGTTTACCCAGCTTTTCCCAAAGAGAGTCATTAAACGTTTTTTTTGAATTAAGTATTGTTCTCACTTTAGTAGTATACTCTTTATTTCTTTCCTTAAGGATTTCACTAAAAGGTTTCAAATTGAGATTCGAAATATCTATATCCCATTGAGGAATACTATTGTTTACGATTACCAGATTTTTATCTTTAAGATCAAATTCTTCTACAAAACAATAATAAAGTAGTCGGGTAATTGGCAGACAATATTTTCTTCCATTACAACTTAATTGAGCATAGAGATAATTACTATTGGATTTAAGTACAGAGAGTGACGTGATATGCTCTCCCCAAAATGTTTTGTTTCTGTTCTCTGTCCAGGTATTTAACCGCTTTACTCTTCCTTTACTGGAAATAGTAAAATAGCCTTCGAGTTCAGGAATCGGTTTCCACCTTTCACCGGGAAGGTCATTTAGCGATAAATTAATACATGCTGGTGGATTGCTTTTATCGACTAATGGCTGCCCAAGCTTTTTCCAAAGAGTTGTATTAAATGTTTTTTCCAGCTCTCTTTTTCTTTCCGGTATAAAATCTTCTTTAGAGGGTACATAATCTTTCACAAACCATCGAAATTTTCTGGCTGTAGTCCTTTTTTTATTGATGACAGGTAGAATATAAGTAGGCTGGATTCCTAAAGCTTCACTTGCTGCATAAATATTTGCATAGCTGGCAACAAAATCACCATCAACTGTGTATTGGCTGACAGCCTGTTGATAATTTCCTCTTTTTCCTCTGCCTGTATTCATTGATTTCCTGTGCAGCTTACTTACAGTTAACTTCTCCAGATTTCTAAAATGTACATTAAACTGATTATTATCTTTAAATGATATACGAAATGAAAGATCATCCATATCAAATTTTTCAACGAAGTGATAGTACACTAAACGGGCTACTGATTTTCCGTATTTTTTTCCTTCAATAGATAACGCACATCTCACATTATAAAAATGAGTCTTTAGATGCTTATTAAAATATCTGAAGACATGTGGCTTCTTAATGCTATCCAATATTTTACGCTTTACTCCCGCCGGATTTATTGCCAAACGTTCCATACTTTTTACCCGACCATAATTAGAAATGGCATAGTTTTCAAAACCTTCAATCTCCTTCCACTCTTCACACGGAAGATTTTCCAAACAAAGATTGGAAAGAACATTATTTACATATTCATCTCCTAATTCAGTAGGTAATTTCATAAGATGGAAATTTCTATTGTATATTATTTTGATATAATCTAATAACTAATTTAACACGAAATTTTATAAAATCAAAAATATCTCTAGTAGCTACAGCTACATGAAAGGATGCAATAAGATATGGAGGTAAGTATGACTTGATAAACTTGAATTTGCCTTTATATTGTACTTTCAAACAGTGGTATAGAATTACCTAAAAAATTTTATATTACGAAATTGTTTAGCTTCTTTTTTATTAGCTTAGCAGGTAGACTAAATGAAAGGATGAAAAAAATTAATATTATTTTATTTTTAGTGTATTTTACTCTTGGATTGTCACAGGAAGTCAATCTTAAAGATCTTTATAGTAAAAAGGAATATGACAAAGCCATTAAACTTGCCCAGACTACTCTTATATCTTCACCTGAGGATTTTGAGACCCAATTGATACTCCTAAAAATCTATAATTCAAAATGTGATTATCGGGCAGCGAATGCATTATTGGCAAAGATGAGCAGCAGTGATGAAAGATTCTTAATAGAATCCCTTAAAACCAATTATGGCTTAGGAAACACAAAAGAGGCAAAAAGAATATATGACCAGTTGATTAAGGACTCTAAAAATGAAGTATTAAAAAAAGAGCTGTTGAAATTTGGGCTAGTTACAGGTCTGGATCCGATATATGATGACTGGAAAATAAAAGAAACGCAAAATATTGTTTTTCATTTTCAACAGACAGTTTCGGAAGAAAAAATGCGGAATATTATTGTTTCAAGACAGAAGGCTTTTGAAAAAATTAATAATTTCTTCAATTCGTTACTTCCCAAAAAAATAGATTTCTTTGTTTGAGATACGGAGGAAAGCTATAACTCTTATTTGAAAACAAACTTGGGCTTTACGTTTGCTCAATTCTGTATTTCTCATAACAGAATCAACCAGTCACCCGGACATGAAATTACTCATAATATCAGCTTTTGGAAAAACCCGGAACAGAAGAAGGTAATATTTATCAATGAAGGCATAGGAGTTTACTTTGACCAGCAGGGAAATAGCAGATTCACTGAAAAATAAATGTGGGCTTTCTTACAAAACATTTTATTATTTTACCCATGTAAAAATAAAACAGACTTATAATATCTATTTAAATAATCATAAATTACCATTTCAAACAAACGTTGATTAGAAACAAAAAGTCTGTTAATATTCATATGAAAAATACTTTGACAGAAATCTTGTAAGGGCAGTTCTAATGATTTGTTTTCATGTTGACGGAAAATATTTTGCAATATGTTATTACTTTTTTTAACATTAGAAATAATTGTATTTCGTTCTTCCGAAAACTCTTCCGATCGGATAAAATCTACATATTTTGGTTTAAACTCCCGATATTTTTTGTCTAATTGAGAGTTTAATTTTTTATCAGCATTAAATTCGTGTTTAAACGCGATGTTAAAATCTTTGACCCAATCTAGCTTTTCCTGAATCGAAAGGTTGAGCTGAGTCAAAGCTTCATCAGTATAAAAAAGAGAAACAATGATTTTTTCTTCATCATCATAATGCAAACATTGTAAAGTAAATTCACTGTTTTTATAAAATAAAGTTTCTGCTTCTTCAATGGCATTCTCACCATAACGTTCAATTTCTCTATTATATGTACCAAATGCGATGTTTGAAATTTCTCCGCTTTCTACATACTCTCGTAAAGTTTCATTAATTTTCTCAAGGATTTTACTGTAATCATCAATGTCATTTAAATTAAACCTTATCCTTAGATGTGGTTTAGGATCATTATAACGAATGAAAAACCATTTTGAAATATAATTGTTTTCCTGTAAATATTCTACCAAAGGCTGTACTGCTTCCTCCAAAATAAGATCAGCAGTTTTCACCCCTGTATAGATTTTCAAGTATAGCCATTCACTTCCGGGAATAAATTTTCTTTCAATCATCACATCTTAATTTTTGATTCTTACTTCTTTTTCTTTATTGTACATTGAAAAAATAAATTGATGCATAAAATCACTATTATTATTGTAGATAAATTCCTCAATCATGATTGATTTCTTTTTCTTCAAAGCATCAATAAATAGTTGAACCAAATCATAATTCTCAAGATTAATGGTAAGTTTATTATCTGATTGTACCCATTGTATCCATTGCGGAATTTGTCTTTTATTTCTCCAATTTCTTAATTCTGCCAATATTTGTTCCTTATTATTAATGTCATTTTGCACTAATATTAAAACCTGCATAATTTCCTTTTCTGAAACTTTCCACCAAGCCTTTGAGATGATAATGTTTTTATATTCAACTCGGGGTAAAAATTGATATATTATTTTTAAATCACCCCAATTAAAATAGAGTCCCGATCTTATGTTTTGTGAATGTAAATCACACAAGAAATGATAGACAGGTAACGAGTTAGCAGAATAATTATGAGCGTTGGTTAAATAAGGTTTGACCTCTTTATTTAATTTCTTAGAACGTAATATAATTCTGTCATTTTTTAAAGAAATATATAAATCATTTATGGGGATTTGATTTTCCTTTGGAAGGATAGATTCTCCCAAATATGGGATTTCAAATTGTCGTAATGTAGGTCTTCTAATCACATTTCCAATTCTGGCTTCCGGCAAATGAATGATTTCTGCTAAAATATAATCAGAATTTAGTTCTTCTTCTTTTGTTGCAATTGTTTTTGAAAGGTTTTGCACTTCTGAACTTTCAGAACAAAACCTTGCCATTAAATTAGTCGCACTACTTCCACCATTAACATCAATAAACAGTTTTTCATTGTTTTCCTCCGATATGATTTCTGCCATAAAGGACATTGTATCGGGTAAATCACTCCAGTTTTCATTAAAATATATAAAATCATCATCCGATAATTCGATTGTATATTGATTGTCTAATAAAGCTTCCTGAAGTTTTTCGTTTAAAATCAATTGGATGGGATCAAATTCAGTTTTTAAAGTAAGTTTTTCTTGAGATAAAGGAAGATCTAAATCTTCAAGGTAAGAATGAACCCCTTTTGTAATACCATCCTGTCTGTAACCAATTCCTAATTCTGTATCCAGAGCATATGCTAGAGAAACTTCATCTGTTTCGAATCGCTCATAAAATGCTTTTTTAAATTTTTCTAAATGATTGTCTTTTTGAGATAATGTGATTTTATTCAAAAAACTGATCGCTTTTTTTAATTCTTTTTTCCAATGGGATGGCAAACTAAATTCGGCTTTATTATAAAGATCAGTTTGGAAAAGGTACTTCTGTTCGTATTCGACATTTAGAGATCTTACTAATTCTTCAATTTCAGTATATTTTGCAGATAAGTTTCCGATTTTTAAATCTAAATCATTCAGCTTACTTTTTATAGAGATTAAAATTTTATTTTCATTTTTAGCTCCTATTTTATCTAAAACAGAAATGATAGTATCTAAAAAATCATTACCTGAAACATTAGGTTCCAATTCACTTATCAAAACCTGATTATCAATCAACTCTTCTACAAACTCTTTGGCTTCATTTTTTGCTATTTCATCATTGACAAGAATGCTTGCAATGTCTCCAATGGTTTTACCTTGTTTTGAAAAATCTAATATTTGTTGTAATTCATTTGAAAATGGAGCCGATGAAATGATATAATTTCTTTTTCCACTATTATATTCATATTCCACATACCGGATTTTATTTCCGACCTTATAGATACTGTTGTTGGGTGAAAATAAAAGTTGATTTCTTATTTCAGATGTTTTTACCAAATTTTGTGATAAAGCTACCAGAAAATGCATGTCCAGTTTAGTATCACGTAATCGTTTAGTCGTTAGTTGGAAATTTGTCGACTTTGAAATGTTTTCGTTAAAGTTTCCTAAACCAACTCCGGAAAATAAGCCGAAAGGAGTACAGCGGTCACTCATTCGGCTAAAGTATTTTAAAATGGTGTTTTTTAATTTTTGATATTGATTTGGAGATAGTTTTTTTGTATTTAACCATTGATTCAGCTCCTCATACAAATAAGGCGATGCTAAGTAAATAGCTTCTTGAAAAATTGAATTATTGCAAATTTCTCTAAGCTCATCATCTGATAATTCAATCTTCTCCAATTTTTCCTTGAAATCTTTACGTGAAAATAGAGGAGTACGAACTATATATTCTTCAAAAAAATGATACGGGAAACGGGACATTTTATTTTGTTGTGTTTTCTTTGGGTTGATATTCCGGAAGTCCTAATTGCCATGCAGCGAAGGCGAAAATTTCTCCTACACGGGCATAAGCATGCGCAAAATCAACTCCACTACTTCCATGACCGCCTTCATAATCTACTTTGTAAAGTATTGGATTATTAGAAGCATCATTTGCCATTAGCTTTGCTGCAAATTTTGCAGGCATCCATGAAACTACACGGCTATCATTAATCCCGGAAGTGATTAATGTTGCAGGGTATTTTTCTCCTTTTTTAATATGATGAAAAGCATCCATTTCTAGCAAAGCTTTAAACTCATCCGGTTTTGTAACGGTTCCAAATTCAGGAACATTTCCGGGACCGTTGGGTGTTATTTCATTTCTGAGAGTATTTGTAGCTCCAACATCAATTATCGCAGTCTTGAATAAATCGGGCTTTTCCGTAATCGCCATTCCCATTGTAATTCCTCCGGCACTCGTCCCCCAAATAGCAACTTTATCTTTTGAAGTATAACCTTCTTTTATTAAATACTCGGTACAATCAATCAAATCTCTCCAAGTATTTGGTTTCGTTTCTTTATAGCCTGCCTTATGCCATCTTTCTCCTTTTTCTCCGCCTCCTCTTACATGGGCTATAGCAACTATACCTCCTTTTTTTGCCCACATTAAATAACTTCTGGCAAAGAAAGGAGAGTAGGTCGTTCCATAACTTCCGTACGCATCTATTAAAACAGGAGTGTTTCCGTTCTTTTTAATACTTTTATCGTAAATCAATGTCAGAGGAACTTCTTCTCCGTCTCTTGCTTTTATACTGGTCTCTTCAACAAAAACGCCTTCAAATTCCGGATAATCGATTAAAGGAACCAAATTTTCCTCCTGAAAACCATTTGTTTTTACATCGTATTTAAATCTTCTTGTTTCATTTGTCCAACCTGAACAATAAATCCAAACATCAGAATAATCTTTTCCTTTTGTCTGAATTGATAGACTTCCGGCAACGAACGGTAACTTTATCGGAATATCTTTTCCATTTCTATAAAGATAAAATCTTGCATCAACGCCGTTTTTGGTTGTTGTATAATATATTCCGTCTTTTGTAACCTCAAAACTTTGAATTACTTCATCTTTTTTTTCAAGAACTAAAATTTCAGGATTTTTAAAATCTGGTTTATCGAGATTGGTTTTGCAAAGTTTAAAGTTGGGCGAATTATATCCTGACATGAAATATACTTCTTTCCCAATAGGTTTTTTCTCATAAACTTTATCTGCTTTATAATAGAGTGGCTTCCAACTTTTAATGCCTTTTTCGAAATCTTTTCTATCGATAATAAATGTATCGGTAAAATCATCCACATCACCTAAATTTCCAATGAAATAAGGATCTCCCTGGTTAAACTGGACAATCCCCGGAAATCTGCCTTCATCAATATTCAATTCCGGATTGTTTACCCTGGAAAAAACATTTTTGCGTTTTTTAGGATCCTCACCTAATCTATAAAAAGTTACTTCTGTATTTTTGGTATATGCCGGCGAGTCTGAATCTATTACAGGAAAATAAGTATAGAAGAAGCTATTATTATCTTCCAACCATTTTACCTGTCCTACTGTTGTAGGTTCAAGATTTGTAATCACCTGTGGATAGATGTGCTTTGTTTTTACATCCATGATGATCACTTCAGAAATTTCCTTTCCATTTTCGGACATAGAAATTGCAATCTTACTCCCGTCCCAGCTTGGACTAAGAAAATTTACATTAAAATTATGTTTTTGCTTTGAAGTCGGATCGAATGTGGAAACAAAACTAGCAGGATCATATAGTAGTTGTTCTTTTCCTTTGAATCCTTTTCTGTAATATAATTTTTGAACTTTTTCGTCTGCAGCTTTTTTTAGGTAAAAATATAAATCACCCGCAGTTATTTTTAAATCCGATGCCCAATATCCACTTCTTTTGTCGAATTTCAATCTTTCATCGACAAAGTATTTTTTGTAAGGAAGCTTATCGAGTACAGCATCAGCATAATCTGCCTGTGATTTCATCCAGTTAATAGTAGCGGGATCTTTTAAATCTTCCAGGTTTCTGTATTCATCAATTATCTTAGTTCCGAAATATTCGTCAACAGCAGATTTTGAAGGAGCTAAATTTGTTTTTTGAGCATTGATAAAGTTGCAGAAAACAAAATTAATCAAAAGAATAAAATGTTTTTTTCTCATATATTTTTTAATAATATGAATAACATTTATTTACCGGAGTGCTGCTCTTTTGGCTGATAGTCAGGATGTCCTAATTGCCATAATGCAAACGCAAAAGAATCTGCTAAATTATCATATTTCTGTGCAACAGGAATATCCCCTCCATGTCCACCTTCATAATCTACTTTCAGAAGTATTGGATTATCTGATATATTATCTGCCATTAGTTTGGCAGCGAATTTTGTTGGCATCCAAGGAGAAACTCTTGGATCATTAATCCCGGAAGTGATTAATGTTGCAGGGTATTTTTCTCCATTTTTAATATGCTGGTAAGCATCCATTTCTAACAATGCTTTGAATTCCGGCTCAATGCTTAAAGAGCCAAATTCTTTTGCGCTATTTAATCCGTTAGGAGTAAACTCCATCCTTGATGCATTTACAATGCCAGCATCAATAATACTTACCTTGAATAAATCAGGTCTTTCAGTCATGGCTCTACCAATGGTAATTCCTCCTGCACTTGCTCCCCAAATTGCGATATTTTCAGGTGACGTATAATTTTCTTTGATTAGATATTCTGTACAAGAAATTAAGTCTTTCCATGAATTTGGTTTTGTACTTTTGTAACCTCCTTTATACCATTCTTCACCTTTTTCACCCCCACCTCTTACATGGGCGACTGCAACAATACCTCCTTGTAAGACCCAAAGCATATAGGTTTTAGCAAAATATGGACTATTATTGAATGCATATGCTCCATAAGCATCCATTAGTAAAGGGTTATGCTTGTTTTTTTTTATATCCTTATTATAGATTAAAGAAAGAGGAATATCTAATCCATCATGTGATTTTACTACAATTTCCTCTACAACAATATCTTTAAACTCTGGATATTCAATTACAGGTGCTAAATTTTCCGGTATAAATTTTCCAGTTAATGAATTATATTTAAACCTAGATGTCTCATTTTTCCAACCACTACAAGTTATCCAAAAATCATTAGACTCTTCATTCTGAGTGGCTACAGAAATATCACCAGCCGTAAATGGCAATGTAAGTAAGTTAATTTTTTGATCTCTATATAGGTATAATTTAGCTTCAACTCCATTTTTGGACGCATTAAAAACAAAGCCGTCTTTTATATTATATATATTATTAATTACTTCATCTCGTATATTTGGAACTAAGATTATTGGAGCTTTAAAGTCTGGATTATTTAATGATGTACTATAGATTGCATTGGTTCCATTTTTTTCAGAAACATAAATAATGCTATTCTCTTTAATAATAAAGTCACTCACTTTATCCTCTTTACTGAACAAAAATTTCCATTGACTTTTCTTTTCAATATCTTTGACAGTCCTATAATAAGTATCTTTAAATTTGACAGGTCCAGATATTTGGGCAATTAAATACTTACAGTTTTTTGTAGGCAATGATACGTTCGGAAAATCTTCGGTCTTTATATTTAAATCTGAGTTATTCTTTCTTGATAATAAAATATTTAGTTTTTGAGGATCATCACCTATTTTATAAAGCACAGATTGCATATCCTTTAAAAATAAAGGTGAATTAGGATCAATAACAGGGTAGTGTAAATAAACAAAACTATTATTGTCTGGAAGCCAAGATATGCCACCACCATCTGACGGCCAACAATGAGTTATCGTATAAGGAAGTACTTTATTTTGTGTCAAATCATAAATTATCATTTCAGAAATTTCTTTCCCACTTTCTGTTAAGGCAATTGCTACCTTAGAACCATCATAATTTGGCTTAATGTAATTTATTTGATAATTCTTTTTATTTTCAGGTTTATATTTTTGTGGGTCAAAAACCTCTTTTTCATCTCCACTAAATTTTTTTCTAAAAAATACCTTCACAGTATTTTCTCCAGGTTTTTGTTTTAAATAAAAATAAAAGTCATTTTCAGTAATATTTATATTTGATACCGAAAATGACTTTCTTTTGTCAAATTCTAATCTTTTGTTAATATAATACTCCCTGTTAGGAATGCTGTGTAGAACAGATAAGGAATACTTTGTTTGGTCCTTCATCCATTTGATTGTTGAAGGATCTTTTAAATCTTCTAGATTTCTGTACTCATCAACTACTTTAGTATTAAAGTATTCATCAGTGACCGTTTTAGAAGGTGCAAAATTTGTTTTTTGAGCACTTACCATTCCTAGAAAAGCAAAATAAATATAAAGGATTAAATTTGACCTCTTCATTTTTTAGTCTTTTCTAGAAGTTCCTACAGTTCCAGTATTACCACCATCATCATCAATTAAATTTAACATGGTAGTAATCCTACTACAGTCGTCTCCTCCCCTTATAACTTTAGGATTACTAATTCTGACCATTTGTAGTTTTTTCAATGATAACTTTTTTTCTGTTTGTTTTTTTTGTTTCATAATTTGCTTTTTTTAAATTGCTTCTACAAAGAAATAAATAAATGTATTCTCTTCAAAAAAATAGATGTCGAAATTTATAAATTTCGTGTTGTTTTAAATTTAAATAATTGAAAATGAGTATTTTGAAAAATTGTTAATTGCTGTTTTCTTGCAGTGCTTTAATAAAATAAGAAGGGAGCGTATCTGTCATTTTTTTAAATGCATTTGTAAAAGATTCTGCATTATTATATCCCGCTTTATCAGCAATAGCAGCTATTGTAAGCTTCTGTAAACTTTTATCTGTTTTTAATTCATTAACTATATATCGAATTCTTAGCTCATTAAGATACTGAGAGAAATTTTGGCCTTTTAACTCATTGACTGATTTTGATAAATAAGCTCTATTTGTATTAAATTCTTTAGACAATATGTCCAAATTTACTTTTTTGTCTAAGAATCGGTTTTCAATTTCAAATTCTTCCAACTGTAGGCTTAACTGTCTAAGCTTATAATCTGACAAAGTTGCTTTTGATTTTTCTTTTTGAAAATCTAAATTTTCCTTAAAAGGGAGATCTGTTATTTCAGTGATATCTGGATAAATTGAAGATTTTGTTAGTAAATCTGCTTTACTTTGATATGCTTTAACTTTTCTTCTATTTTTGTCGTAGAGATAAAACAAACAAATGATAATTATTCCTCCTATCCCCAGTATCCAAAATAAGGTATAATTCTTAGAACTTAAGTCTGAAATTAGAATTTCTTTTTCTTTTAAAAGAAGAGGTGTATCGTATTTTTTGTTTATTTCGGCGGTTAAAAAATTATTATTTTTATTTAAAATACTATCTACAGACAATAAATGTTCTATATACAATAATTGTTTTTCCTTATCTCCTATTTTTTTGTAATGATCAATTAATATAGGATAAGCATCTCTTAATTCAGAAGTAACATTTTTAGTTTCAATAATAATAGAATCAACTGTTTGAAGTGTATTTAGAAATGAATCGTCATTGTTATCATATAGTATTTTTCCTATATAGTATTCACTGATAGCCAGGTTTTGGGGATTATAAGAATTATCTTTTATCAATTTAGATGCCTTTCTTAGGATCTTCAATGCAGATCCATATTTTTTTCTTTTATAGGCATTTATACCCGAAACTAAAAATAAATTAGCTTGACATTCGCCATCATTCATCTCATAGCTTTTCTTTAGTCCAAGTTCAACATACTTGTTAGAAGAGTCAATATCATTTGCCTGACTATAAGTATAAGCTAGTGCATATATACAACTTACATAATCAAGCGACCTTTCAGCATTATTTCTTTCCAAATATTGCTTGTAATTGAGAAATAATTGAATAGATTGTTGATATTCTTTTAATTCAAGTTTTAACAAGCCTATATTAAAATTGAGGATATAATATGTTTTGCTGTTCTTTTTTGCATAATTTATTGCTGCTAAATTACTGGCCAAAGCTTTTGAATATTCTCCTTTCGCATAGTAATAATTTCCTTTGTACATATTGCCATTCGCTAAATAATCAGAGTTTTGCATTTTTTTTGATACTGCAATCATGCTATCCAAATACAGTAAAGCTGATTTATCATTCGCCAATCGATGCAACATCAAATATCCATTTGCGATTTTCTCATCATTTTTATTTTTTTTACCCTTTGAAAGAACTGTATTAGCATAGATTTCAGCTTTGGCTTTATTATTATAAAGGTTCTTTTCAAAAGGTCTTTCTAATTGCTCAAAACTTTTATTGTCTAAAGAGTCTGGAATACGAAATCCCTTTATACTTTGTGAAAAGTATAAATTCTGACAAAGAATCAATAGATAAAGCAAGAAATTTTTTTGCATATTGTGTTTCAAAATGCAAAAATAAGCATTTTAAATCCTTTCTTACTGATTATAAGGATTTTGAATTTATGTATCTGATAGTTAATATTTTATATTGTATGGGATGTGCCGATATTTATAAATTTCTTAAAGCACTTCCCCAAAATTTATAAATCTCGATATGCTTTTCTTGTTTCATCGTAAAAGCACTTGCATCTTTGCCATAGAAAAAGTTACAAATAAACAAATCTATATTTTCAACAATTTGTTTATTCAACAAGGTAATAACAAAAAGATTATTCTGTAAAAATTTAATTAAGCAGTATTTGCTCTTCGAAAACTTAATTTCAGCTTACTTAATAAAATATCCAAACTAAAAATAATATTCACAGATATGATTAGGAATTCATTAATTGATTGCAAAGAAGGTGACAAGAAAAAAATCAAAAGATTTATTTCTTTGGTTGAAAACCTAGATAGGGATAACAGCCTAAATATTTCTTTTCATGCTGTTGCAAATGCATATAGAGCAAAATTGACAATTAATCCTTTAAAGAAAATACAATATTTAGATCTTTTTTCGAAAGAAATAAGTTCGGCGGTAGCAAATGTTAGCAAGGAGGATAGATTTGAGGTTATATTTCTAAGATATCTTATAGAAAATAATATTCCTAAAGGCTTAGGATTTTCTAATAATATTATTGAAGATAAAAAGGAATTAAATGAAAGTATTAATACTATAGACACAAAATCTTTCAATCCTGAATACATGAAATTTATTACTAACGTTTTGGAAAAATTAAGATAATGATGTCTCTTTGGAATGAAATTCATAGCAGTTTACTGAGAAATTCAGACTCCTGGATTCTTGATTTTAATAATAAAAAAATGGCTTATTCTGATTTATTATTAAAAATAGAAGATTTAGAGGAAATGTTTTTGAAACTTGATTTTAAAAATAAACTCTTCGTGATGGATTACCAAGGAAATACTTTGGATTTGATTATTCTTTACCTATTTATCCTTAAAAAAGGAGGTTGTGTCCTAGTAGTGGAGTATAGTAAAGAAATACTTGGTGAGATTCCATTTTTTTATGCACTAATCACACAGGGTAGTACTTCTTTTTCTACAGATTTTAACCATGAAATACAAAAAACACCTTATGGGAATTTATTGATAAAAAAAAATTATTCGGAACCACCATTACAAGACACATCTATTATATTATCAAGTTCGGGAACAACCAAGACTAAAAAATTTATAATGCATTCATCTAACAGTATATTACAAAATATTAAATCCAATGTGAATTCTCTAGAAATCACGCGCGACCACACAACGCTTGTATGTTTGCCACTGTATTATTCATATGCATTAGTAGCTCAGTTTTTTTCTCACCTACTTTCTGGAGGCAATATTATTTTATCATCTTATAAGTTTATTGCGCTTAATTTAGTTTCGTACATAGAAAGATATCAGATAACCAATTTCTTTATCACACCTACGCTATTAAGAACTCTATTGGCATATAGTATTAGGCTTAAGACTGTTGATCATTCTTTAAAGTTTATTAGTTTAGGTGGAGGATATATCGGAAAGGCATGTTTTCTCAAATTTTCTCGAAACTTTCCCGTCCCGGCTTATTACAAAACATATGGTATCTCTGAAGCAGGACCCAGAGTAGCTACTTACAAGATAAAATATGTAGATAAAGAAGGTTTTGAGCCGAATTATCTAGGGGTTCCTTTAGAAAATGTTTCTTTAGAAACCGATGTATTTTTCGATACATTTTATCAAAAAAACATTTATAATTTAAGTATCAATACACCATCTGTTTTTAATGGATATTTAAACCCTAAAGAAGCTGCTAATAAATATTCGGATAAAGTCCAGACGTCAGACTTAGTATACAATGAAAATGGTAAGTTTTATATCATAGGAAGGAATACAGACTATTTTACACCTTTTAAAATATGGAATTTTGAAATTCAAGATTTGTTCTTTAACAGTATTCCAAGTCTTTTGAAGGTAAATTCTTTAATAAAAGACAATAGACTTTATATTAATTTGATTGTTAGTTCAAAAAAAGAAATTCCAACAACTGATTTTCATTCAATTTTATCAAGCCGGATACCACCAGAAATGCTTCATCATATAGAGATCGTGTTGCACAATGAAAACAATAAGTTTACCAAATAAAGAAAAGATATATCTATTATATTCTGTATTAAGTGATACGAAGACTAAAGTCCTTGAAAGTTTGACAACTTCCTTTTTTGGAGAAAAAATAAATATAATAAAAGGAAAAAATGGAGAACCTTTCATTGAAAACTCTCCTTATTATATAAGTATTTCTCATTCTCATCAGCTCCTGATCTGCGCCCTTTCCTTAGAACCGATAGGTATAGACCTGGAAATGAAAAAAGAAATTGATGAAAAATGCTACAGGTTTATAAACAAACTTTACCAACATATCATACCTATCCACAACATGAATGATTGGGTGCAACTTGAAGCATTAGTAAAATTATTACAATTAAGATTAGATGATGCCTATAAAAATGAAATAAACATCCATTCATTTTTTTTTGAAAATATCAATATTGACAATAAGTACATCTGTACACTAAGTATGAAAAAATAACTTTAATACAATTATAATGATCATAAATTTTCCCCTTCCATCACAATTGTTACCACATAGATCTCCAATGTTGTTGGTTGAAAAGATAATTGAGTTTGAACCCAACTTGTATCTCGCTTCAGAAGCATTTTTTGAAAAAGACAGTTATTTTTTTAAAGGACATTTTGAGGGGCAACCCATTACGCCCGGAGTTATCCTGGTAGAGACAATGTTTCAGACTTGCGGTTTATTTATGCGTATGAACCTTGAACATTCCCAGACTCAAGGGGCTATTCTTGGAAGAGCTATAAAGATCAAAAATGCAACTTTTAATAATGAGGTGTCTCCTGAACAGAGATTAAAAGTTTATGCAAAATTAAAATCAATCATCATGGGATTTTACAACTTTGAATGTGAAGTAAGATTAGATGATATAATAATGTGTACAGCGGAGCTGGTTTTAAAATAGGTAATCATGGAAAAAAGAATTGTTATTACAGGATGGGGTGGCATAACTCCAAAAGGACTTGAAAACCAGAATTTCATTGATACTATATCCAACAGAGATTTTTCATTTACTGCTAACCATTCTTGGGAGACGTATGATGTGGGAGATATTTACTTTGGAAAGATTGAGAACATCAATATTGGGAATTATTTACCCATGAAGGCTCCATTTCCTAATCAGCTTTCAAGTATCGCAATGAAGGCGTGTATCAATGCACTGAATGACGCAGATCTCTATGAAAGTCCTTTACTGGAAAATACAGGATTAATCATCACCAATACCTTAGGGCCAAGTGCTGAAATACAAAATTTTCTTACCACACTGTTTACTAAAGGACCAGACAGGCTAAGTCCGTTTAATTTCTCAAAAGCAACCTCCAACAGTGTTTTGGGAGATGTGTCAAGAGCATTTAAAATCAAAGGACCAAGCTCCTTTGTATATGGTGAGGAGAGTGTAGTATATGGAATAGATTTAATTAGAAATAATCATTGTGATATTGTTGTATGTGGTGGAGTAGATGAAATCAAGGAACTTACTCTTCTTAACCTTAGAAAGAAAGGGAAGGCAGTAGAAGTTACTCATTCCATTGATGATGATATTCAGAGTGCAAATAATAAAAACATATTTAGTGAATCTGCAGGATTCATAGTAATAGAAACATTGGAGTCTGTATTGAAAAGGAATGGTAAAATATATTGTGAGATTGTAGACTACAATTCTTATATGGATTCAACCTCTTCTTATACCATTTTTGAGAGAGATTCAGCACAGTTGGAAAATAATATTGAAAAAATACTAAAGGGAAATAATATTGATGAAGAAGAATCTATCAATATGTTAGGAGCCTCGTGTCTTCCTTGGCAGATCAAAAGCTATGAATTTGTGGCATTAAAAAGGCTCCCTTATAAATTTAATTATCAGAATATAAAACTGATACTGGGAGAAGGGTTGGCCGGATTTAATAATTTAAATATCATCGCTCCATTCGTGACAGAACCTTGTAAGCCTTTAGAATTTATACATCAAGAAGATGCAGCCCACAATATTTCACTGGGAATATTTCCGGAGCAGCTGGATAACAATTATACATTGGTTCATAATTATTCCCTAGGTGGGAATAATACCATCTTATTATTAAAACAACACTAATGAGTACAAAAAAAATATTTATATCCGGAGGTTCCAGAGGAATAGGACGAAGCATTACATTAAAATTTGCTCAAGAAGGGTATCAGGTACTGTTTACATACAAAAATAGTGATAAAGAAGCATTGGAACTGATAGATTATATCGTGCAGAATTATAATTGTCCACTCCCTCAATGCTATAAATGTGATATGTCGGATGCTGGTGAAGTCAAACAGCTTTTTAAAGAAAATAAAGAAGAATTTTCATCAATATATACCCTGGTGAATAATGTAGGAGGGCAAGGAAAGTTAAAACCCTTTATGTTTTGTAGCAATGAATATTTTCAGGAAATATTAGGAATTAATCTCATGTCTGTTGTAAATACTGTAAGAGAGGTGCTACCTATATTTATCAGAAATAAAGAAGGAAGAATTGTAAATATAACTTCAATTGCAGGAACCAAAGGCAATCCTGGACATTCAGCATATGCAACGTCTAAAGGAGCTATTATAGGATTTTCAAAATCAATTGTAAAAGAAGTAGGAGGTATGGGAGTTATCATTAACTCTGTAGCACCAGGCTTCGTACAGACAGAAAGTATAGAAGATGTTCCTGAAAAGTATTTAAAGCAGAGAATAGATAACAGTATCTATAAAAGAATGGGGATGCCGGAGGAAATTGCCAATGTAGCATATTACCTGGGAACTTCCTCTCCTGAATATCTCACTGGACAAGAAATTATTGTCGATGGGGGAATTACAGGATAGCCATGTGTACCAAAGAAAATCTGAATAATAAGTGATATCTGTCAATTATGAATGCAATAGGCAATAGAAGAATAGTCGTTACTGGAATAGGAATGTTAAGTTCTCTAGGTAAGAATAAAGAAGAGCATGTTTATGCCATGACTCATCATGAACTCAATACAAGAAATATCAAGAGATTTGATGTAGATCATAAATTTTACAGAAATAATAAAGCTTTTTGTATAGATCAGGATTTTTTAAAAGAAATAGCCAAAAATGATAAAACAATTCAGTTTAGTTGTGCAGTATACAGTATTGAGGAAGCAGTGAAAGATGCACAACTTTCAACTGAAGATATGGAAAAATCTGCTTTAATTGTAGGCTCTTCTATAGGTTCAGGACATAGTTTCACAGAATATTATAAAGAATTTATCACAGAAAACAAGCTGACTGATGAGCTTCTAGCCCTTTCTTCCCATACAGTACAGACAATAACGGGAGATATATGTAAACATTTTGGAATCAGGGGATTGTCTTCAACTATCTCTACCGCCTGCTCAGCCAGCGCAAATTCTATTGGAAGAGGTTTGGACCTAATCAAAACAGGTAAATATAAAACAGTAATCGCCGGAGGGGTTGATATTTTTTCAGAATTGGCTTTTTCAGGTTTTAATTGCTTACAAGCGTTATCCAAAACATATTGTACTCCCTTTTCAAAAACTAGAGATGGTCTAATGCTGGGAGATGGGGCTGTTTTTCTGGTACTGGAAGATTATGATCATGCGGTGACCCACAATAAAAAGATATATTCAGAGGTTTTGTCCTATTACTTCATGAACGAAGCCCATCATCCTACAGCATTAAAGTCAGATGGAAGTACTGTCTATAATTGTATGAAAGGAGCATTGAAAAGAGGAGGAGTTACTATAAATGATGTTAATTATATTAATGCTCATGGTACGGCGACACCTACCAATGATGGTAGTGAATTACTTGGAATAAGTAGGTTATTGTATGAGAAAGATAAAAAAAACTCTTTGTTTATAAGCTCTACCAAAAGCCAGACAGGACATTGTCTGGGTGCAGCTGGAGCTATAGAAGCGGCGCTTACAATTTTAGCAATGAATAACTCATTTGTTCCACCCAACCTGCTGCCAGAAGAACATGACCTGATTGATACCCCTGAAAATGTGGTTATTCCAAGAAGGGTTGTGAATGAAGAAATTAACATAGCCATTTCGAATTCATTTGCATTCGGAGGCTGTATGACAAGTTTAATACTAAAGAAAAATTAAAAGATATGAAAGAAACAGACGTAATCAAAAGAGAGATCAAAGAGATTATTATTGATGTTTTGAAACTGGATCTTACTCCTGAAGACATTGATAATGAAAAAAGCCTTTTCGGAAGTGAAGAGGATCCAGATAGTGGGATTATTCAAGATTCACTTGTTGTCTTGGAAATAGCTACTGTATTATCTGAAAAGTATAATATAGATCCTTCTGAATTTAATGAGCAGACGTTCATGAATATCAATTCCTTAGCTGATTTAGTTATCGAAAAAGGAAATAAAGAAGAGCAATAAAATCGTAAGATTTTGCTTTGGCTTTTTACAAACATTGTAAATAAAAACTTAGCTATCCGCAACGCACTCTTTGTCTTTTAAAGAAAACCGGAGAACCTTTATTGTTTTAGATTATAAAATCAAGGACTTCCGATAAGAGTTATTCTATATGTAAAAATATAGGATGAGTAGATGTATGTTTATCAATGAATAATTGAAAGGCTTATTTAAAGTCATGTTTGGTTTTTGAAAATAGTTTAACCCCTTTAAATTTTGATTCTAATGGAAAAAAAATTAGCTAATTCTATCTCTATTGTTGAGCTAGAAGAAAGATTCGAAACTTCAGTTGTTTCTTTAGACGCTGAAAGATGCAGTCGTAATACTGCTGACGTAAGGTTAGAGGCTTCAGTAGGATAATGAAGCGAGCATGTGTTTATGCTTAACCTAAAAATAATATTAACCCTTAAAAATTAATTCTAATGGAAAAGAATAATTTGACTAATTCTATCTCTATTGTTGAGCTAGAAGAAAGATTCGAAACTTCAGTTGTTTCTTTAGATACTGACAGATGCAATGGAAACAGAGCTGATGTAAGGCTAGAGGCTTCAGTAGGATAAGATTAATCTTGTAAGGCGATGGCTCAGCCTCGTCTTACATTTTTATACATAAAATATCAATTGATAATTAATACATATACCAATACAGATTTAAATTTTAATTGCTCATCACATGAATACATTTGATTTTGACATCATAAAAGATAACGACAGGTATCTGCTAATTATCAATGAGAAATATTATCAGATCAATGAAGTAACCTATATTATATTTCTTAAAATAAAGGAGAATTACACATTCCAGCAGATTAGTCAACTTTTGGCTGAAAAATATAACATTTTTTCCACTTCGGAAGAAGTCGAAAAAAGTATAGCAGACATCGTTAAACCATTACTCAAAAAAGAAAAAATTAAAAACTTATCTTTTATGTGGTTTAAAGTTGATTTCCTTTTTCCTAAGCATTATAAGAAAATAGCTGATAATTTGAAATTTCTTATAAATCCATACATTTTTTGGCCTGTTCTGTCCGTTTTTCTTTTATTTAATGTTTATCATTTATTTTCCTTACCTCAATATGAGAAAAGTGATTATTGTGTCGATACAATAGGGATATACTTTATAACCTATCTCTTTTTATTTGTCATCCTCATCATTCATGAATTGGGACATGTGACTGCCACACAGTTTTTTAAACAGAAAACCTATTCTATAGGATTTGGGCTGTACCTAATATTTCCTGTTTTTTATGCGGATGTTACCAATATATGGGCTTTAAGCAAATATAAACGTATAGTGGTTAACCTAGCGGGAATCTTTTTTCAATCTATATTAGGAGTTCTATTATTTTGCTGCTATTCTTGGCTAGATATTAATACAAATGTAAAGGATATTTTACACAATGTATTCATTATTAATG
>NZ_QEHP01000017.1:0-26054 GCF_003094695.1 Chryseobacterium sp. HMWF035
GGCTGCGGCAGCGAAGCTGCCGCAGCCGATTCCTAAGTAAATGAGCTCAAACAAAGCTGCAATCGGGGCTAGAATTGCAGTCCGCCGTTTTGCAATGAACAAAGAGAAGAAGTAATCTCCGGAATACATCTACAAGTAGAAATCGAGGCTTAGTTTAAGAAACAGTAATGACAGATTTAAATTCCGCTGTCACTTGCTGAGCAGAACGCCTTAGCGAACAAAAACATTCGAAATTTAACAATTCTTTTCTTAGCGACCTTTTACGTTAAAAAGAAGGTTTTTAGACTGCCCCGTCGCTTCGCTCTTCGCAATGACAATGCCTTGCTGCTCCGGCAGGAAAAAGAAAGCTGCTAAATAACTCTTAAAGTTTCTCTCACATTTCTCTGTTTCTTAAAAAAAACACGATATTTGTAACGCGAAAAATTCAAGTAAAATTTTCAAAATAAGCAAGGTTTCTTTTAACCTTGAAAAATAATAAATTATCAGATGAAAATATCAAACAACTGGCTTAAAGATTATATCAAAACGGACCTGAAAACTGAAAGAATCGGTGAGTTCCTTACAGATATAGGACTTGAAGTTGAAGGGATAGAAAAATTTGAAAGCATAAAAGGAAGCCTGGAAGGAATTGTTGTAGGTAAAGTTTTAACCTGCGAGAAACATCCGAATGCAGACAAATTAAAAAAGACAACCGTAGAAGTAGGAAACGGAAAGATTTTAAACATCGTTTGCGGAGCTCCGAATGTGGAAGCCGGACAAACCGTTCCTGTTGCAGTTGTAGGAACAAAAATCTATGATAAAACCGGAAACTTTTTCGAGATCAAAGAAGCAAAAATCCGGGGAGAGGTTTCTCAGGGAATGATCTGTGCAGAAGACGAATTGGGTCTTAGCGACGATCACGGCGGAATTATGGTTTTGGATGAAGAAAAGTTTGAAGTCGGAAAAAATTTCGCAGATTACTTTGAAATAACAAACGATGAAGTTCTGGAAATCGGTTTAACGCCGAACAGAACCGACGCGATGTCTCATTACGGTGTTGCAAGAGATCTTCACGCTTATCTTTCCACAAACAAACAGAAATCTGAGTTCGAAAAAGTATCTTCCGTTGCGCTGAACAACGAAGGCTCTCACGATTTTACATTAGAAGTGGAAGATGCAGAATTATGCCCGAGATACATCGGAGCGGTGATTGAAAACGTAAAAGTGGCAGACTCTCCGGCTTGGCTGAAAGACAGACTGAAAGCCATCGGATTAAGCCCGATCAACAATGTTGTAGATATTACCAATTATATCCTTCACGGTTACGGACAGCCGCTTCATGCTTTTGATGCAGATAAAATTGCAGATAAAAAAGTAAAAGTAGGGACAGTAAAAGAAGGAACAAAATTCACCACTTTAGACGGTGTTGAAAGAACTTTGAACGGTTCTGAAATCATCATCAAAGACGGAAAAGATACGCCGATGTGCATTGCCGGAGTTTTCGGAGGTGCCAATTCAGGGGTTTCTGCTGAAACAACTGCCATCTTTTTGGAAAGTGCTTATTTCAATCCGGTTGCGGTGAGAAAAGGAGCAAAATTCCACGGATTGAATACCGATGCTTCTTTCAGATTCGAAAGAGGAGTAGATCCTAATATTACAAGAACAGCAATTACGCACGCTATTAAATTAATTCAGGAACTTACTGAAGGAAAACTGGTGGGAGAATTGCTGGAACAGTATCCTAAGAAAATTGAAGATCAGTATATCATCATCAGATTTTCAAAAATCGAGCAGATTTTAGGAACCAAAATTCACAGAGAAAAAGTAAAGGAAATTTTAAAAGCCCTTGAAATTCAGGTTTTAAATGAAATTCAGAACGGGTATGAAATTTCTGTTCCCGCTTACAGAGCAGACGTTACAAGAGAAATTGATGTTATCGAGGAGATTTTAAGAATCTACGGATACAATAAGATCGATGCTCCTCAGAAAATTTCGTTTACGCCGGTAAAACTGGCTGCACAGGATCAGGATGAGCTTGAAAATAACTGGGCAAGAACGTTACAGGGATTAGGTTGCAATGAAGTAATGAACAATTCATTGACTTCGCTAAAAGATGAAACGGATGCTGTAAAATTATTAAATCCTTTAAGCAACGATTTGGCATTTATGAGAAAGTCTTTATTGGAAGGGCTTTTGCAGAATGCAATTTACAATATCAACAGAAAAAATCAGGATATAAAATTCTTCGAATTCGGGAAAATTTATCATAAGAGAGATCAATACGAGGAAAGAAAGCAATTGGCTATCCTTGTTTCCGGAAGAGACGTTGCAGAAAACTGGTTGCAGCCGAAATCTGCGACAAGCTTCTATAACCTGAAAGCTTATGTAAAAGTTTTGCTGGAAAGATTATCCATTGATTATAAAGAAGTGGCTTTATCTGATGAAAGATTTTCTGATGCTTTGGCGTATGAAGTGGACGGAAAAGCTTTGGTAAGAATCGGGAAAGTGGCTCCTCAGATGCTGAAAGATTTTGATATTGAGCAGGAATGTTTCTACGCTGAAATCGAACTTGAATTTGCGCAGAAATTACGTTCTGAAAATCAATTGAAATTCAAAGATATTCCTAAATTCAATAAAATCAGAAGAGACCTTGCTTTACTGATTGATAAGAACGTGAATTACGAAGATCTTTATCAGACAGCAAAGAAAAATAAATCTCCGTACCTGAAAAATATTAATTTATTTGACGTTTACGAAGGTAAAAATCTTCCGGAAGGCAAGAAATCTTATGCAATGAGCTTCGAACTTTTAAACGAAGAGAAAACATTGGAAGAAAAAGAAATTACTGCGGTAATGGATTCATTAATCAAATCTTTCCAGAAAGAATTCAATGCAGAATTAAGAGGTTAAAAAAATTACCTTTCGAATACAATATAAACGGACATTTGTCCGTTTTTTTTATGGGTAAAATTAAAACTGACAGCGATTTAAAGATTGAATGTTTTATTAAATTCGGATAAATCATATTCAATTACTATTTTATCTGAAGTGTTAAAGAATAATAAAATCTTCCGAAACCCGTTTAAATAATAATAATTCCGTAAATTTGGTTTAAATCAAAAAGTAAACAATGAAGAATCTTTTTTTAAGTATATGTACTGCTGCAGTTTTGGTTTCATGTGGAACAATGTCGAGCTCTTCTGCTTCCAAAGTAGGAAAAGCACAGCCTTCTCTTGCGGGTACAAAATGGGCTTTGGCTGATAATGTGAAAGGGAAAATTCCCACCCTGAATATTGAAGGAGAAAAAATCAGTGGTAATGCGGGATGCAACAATTACTTCGGAACGGCAAAAGTAGATCCTTCTATGGGAAATTTTTCTGCGGGAGCTTTAGGTTCTACAAGAATGGCGTGCGATAACATGAGTGTAGAAAAAAACTTTATGGATATGGTAGGAAAAGCCAATAAATATGTAGTAACCGGAAATGTTCTGGAATTGTATCAGGACAATCTTTTACTTTTAAAATTCAATAAAGCTGAATAAAATAAAAAGGAACTCAATCGAGTTCCTTTTTTATGTTTAAATTGTTATTAATCTTCATCTTCTTCGTCGTACTTAGCCAACTCTTCATCACACCATTTAAACGCAGCTTCTACCACTTTTGTAGCCTCGTCTGCCATTGTTTCTTCGTCGTCACCTTCCAAATCATCCAGCCACTCAACTTCTTCTTCCTCAACGTTTAAGATAAATCTTGGATATTCTGTATGAACCACGAATAAATCTTCTGGAAATTCCGAATTATCTGCTAATAAAAACTTTGGTAATTTCATTTTTTTAATGTTTTAACTTTAAATCAAAGATAATAAAATTATTGGTATTTGTTCTTGTCAATCTTTATTTTTTGTAAAACTTTATACCTTGTTAACGTTGTTTTCTGAAGCGTATCTTTCGGTTTGAAAGTTAACGTAATATTCGGGTTGATGGTACTCATCAGTTCGGCAACCTGTATTTTGTCAAGATCTTCTGCTGTTTCAAGATAAAACTTCAGCGGAATCTTCTCCATTTTTTCAGATTGCAGAAACTGTCTCATTTCCTTTCTGTTTTCAAGATAATTGCCTTTGGAAAGCCATGTAAATAACATTCCGGAAAGCAGACTTAAAAAGCTTAAAGCGTATGTTTTAACTTCAAAAACCATGAATAATTTCCTGAAATAAACCAGCCAGACCGGAAGACTGAAAGGAGCCATTAATCTGTAATCAATCGCATTCACAGAATAAAAATACTGAATAAAATACGAGCAGATCATCCCGAAAACACTTACAAAAATATAAAATGCCTCCGTTTCTGAGAGTTTATATTTAATAAACAAAAATACAATCAGAAGAATATTTAAAAAGCCGATTCCGTAGATCGCATAATTAATCATTCCGCCTCCCGGATCTGCAATGTGAATAAATGGGTTGAAAGTGGTACACAATCCCTGAAACAATTCAGCAAGAAGTTTAGAGGTAGGATGCAGACCGATTTCCAGAAATTGACTGACATAGTTTTCGTTAAAGTAATCAATAAAAAGAAATTTATACAAAACCACAAAAATTCCTCCGATGATTCCTGAAATAATAAATATTCCCGAATATTTTCTTTTCCAAAAAATCAATCCGAAAAGTCCGGTTCCGCCCATGATGAAAAGAGCGCTGTATCTTATGTTATACAATGCAATAAGGCTTAACGAAAGATAAAAAACAGCTTTTCCTTTTTCTAGTTTTCCTTCAATAATTAATGTGGAAACATATAAAAATACCATAACAAACGGCAAAATCAGCGGTTCGCTCATGGTATAGGAGAAAATGGAGAGGAAGCTGAATAAAGCACATAAAACAACGGATTCTCTGAAGAAAAACTTCTTTTTCCAAGTGAAATAAATGATGAATAGAAACGCGGAAACTCCTACGATTTTACTTCCCCAGAATTCATCAAACCCGAAAAACGTAAAAAATTTTATTGCTAAAGGATATCCTAAAGGAGTCGTGGTATTATCGATCGTCGGGAAAACGTGCGCAAATCTCATATAACGGATCGAATCCGGATTTACACGCCCTTTTTCATTAAGCAGAAAACGCAAAATGGTCATCACTAAAGTAATGATGACCATTGATATCTGAATATTTTTTTCTTTAAATTTCATGGATTGTGAAATTAGTAAATTTTGCAAAGCCAGTCAATCTTAATCAGAGTTAAAATTGAATTCCAAAAAACTCACAATTTACCGTTCACAATTCACTTTTTTTATTTTGAAAACATTTTCGCTACTTTTTCCGCTTTTTTGCTTTCGGAGTAATCATAGAAACCTTCGCCTGATTTTACCCCTAATTTTCCTGCCATTACCATGTTTACCAACAATGGATTCGGAGCATATTTAGGATTTTTGAAACCGTCATACATTACGTTTAAGATCGCCAGACAAACATCAAGACCAATAAAATCGGCAAGTTGAAGCGGTCCCATCGGATGCGCCATTCCCAGCTTCATTACCGTATCAATTTCCTCAACACCTGCAACGCCGTTGTATAATGTCTCGATAGATTCGTTGATCATCGGCATTAAAATTCTGTTGGCTACAAATCCCGGATAATCATTTACTTCTACAGGAACTTTTCCAAGCGTTTTGCTCATTTCATAGATCGCATCGAACGTTTCTTTGGAAGTGGAGTAGCCTTTAATGATTTCAACCAGTTTCATGATGGGAACCGGATTCATAAAGTGCATTCCGATTACCTTGTCGGCTCTTTTGGTAGCCGCAGCGATTTTAGTGATCGAAATAGACGAAGTATTGGTTGCCAAAATGCAGTTTTCAGGTGCAAATTCATCCATCTGTCCGAAAATTTTCAGCTTTAATTCCTGATTTTCAGTAGCCGCTTCCACAATAAGATCGGCAGATCCAACTGCATCCTGAAGTGCTGTAAATGTGGTGATGTTCCCTAGAGTTTCCGCTTTTTGTTCTTCGGTAAGGTTTCCCTTTGCAATTATTCTGTCGAGATTGGTGGTAATGGTTTTAAGACCTCTGTCTAAAGCTTCTTGAGATACATCTACAAGATTTACTTTAAAACCGCTTTGTGCAAATGTGTGCGCAATACCATTTCCCATGGTTCCGGCTCCGATAACTACAATGTTTTTGATCATTTTTCCTTATTTAAGTTTTAATTATTTGCTGTTGATTAAAGTTAAATTTCGTGCATTGGAAAGATCTGCTTTTTTTACCGTCGTTGTTTCATCAAAACTCACATTCCCGTCTCTGTTCGGTTTTTTCATCTGGTTCTGAGTATCAATGGCAGCTTTCAGTCCTTCTACAAATTTGGTTTTCTGGGTTCTGGAGAATGTATCTGTTCCGATATAAATGTTAAATTCACCTTCTCTTCCCAAACCGCTTTGTTTGTACACTTCGAAATTTTTTATTTTGTTTTTTTTCTGAAACTGATTAATAAAATCCATCACAGGTTTAGCCGAAGGTGTACCGCAGCAAATGCTGTGATATCCTACCTGCAGATAATTTTCGCTCTTCTGTGCAAAGAATACTGCTGAACTGAATAACCCGATTAATAATACTATTTTTTTCATTTTTAATGGTTTTAAAATTAAGCTTAAATTTTTACTTATTAAAATAATCCCAGACTGTTTTTGAAATGTCTGAAATCATTCTGCAGTTCACTTCGGCTGTTTCCGTTGAGTTACTGACAAATACAGCTATTGCATAATGCTTGCCATTCGGTAAAGTGATGATCGCAATTTCATTTTCAGCACCCGTTAAACCTGCATTATTCTTGCCGGAAGATCCCGTTTTTCTTGCGATAGGCGTATCTTTCGGAAGCTGTTCAATTAATTTATTTATTCCAGTAGAAGTGGAAAGCATTACTTTCATCAGATAATCTGTTGATTTTTTTGATAATAATTTTCCGTCATAAAACTTTTTCAGCACATCAACCGCGGAATTCATGGTGGTGTAATTTTCATACTGTGCATTCCAGTCTTTATGCATCGCTTCTTCATTGTATTTGATCTGAAAGTTTTTCACCCCTTTAATATTCATAAATTTCTGAACAACCTGCGTTCCGCCTAATAATTTTAAAAGAATATCGCAGCCGTTATTGTCACTTTTAGCAACGGTGTATTCAATAATTTCGCTTAAAGGAACAATACCGCCATTTGGATATTTTTCGCGAAGAGGCGACCACGTATTTTCATGTAAATTCGACTGATTAAGTGAAACTTTTTGATCTAAAGAAAGTTTTCCTTTATCTGCATAATCTAAAACCGCAGCAGCAATATGAAACTTGAAAACACTCTGCATCGGAAGTTTTTTATCAGCATTTTTATTGTACGTAAAGCCGTTTTCGAATCCCAGAACGGAAATTCCGACCATTGCTTTCTTATTTTTAATAATGGAGTTGATTTGCGTTTCTAAAGAGGATTTCTGGGCAAAAACAAATGCCGAAATCAAAAGAAATAATAAGGTGATTTTTTTCATAATATTTGTTTAAAACAAATCCCTCTTAAAAAAGAAGGATTTAATTTATGAATATATTTTAAGCCTGTCCTAAGGTTGTCATAATTGCGCCAGCAATTGCAAGAATATAGAATCCTAAAATTATAATTGTAATAATACCTATAAACTTATAATGTGATTTTAAATATTCGAAAGCGTTGGTAAGACTTTTTTGGTCATTAGTACGCAAAGCAATCTTCATATTTGATGAAAATTTATACAAATAAGTTATAGGAAAAAAGTATATTCCTGCAAAAAGGATATAAATTATCGAAATCCAAATTCCGCTTCCTATAGGTCCAATGCTTACAGACGAACCTACAATAATAATAGAGACCGCAGCAAGGATCATTAATCCTAATCCTACATAACCTAAAATGGCTAAAAAATTTGCCCATTTCGCAATTTCTGTAAGAAATGATCTGCTCACAATGTCGATTTTCAGCTCTTCAAACTGTTCGAAAGGAGATTTTTCCATGTAATTTATTTTTTTGCAAAATACTTAAATAATCTATAATATTTAAAATTTTTAGACAGCTTAAATGAAAAAATACTTACTAATTTATTTTTCTTATCTCACTTCAAAATAATTCAGATTAACCCCATCATTTTCGAAATAAATTCTGATTTTATTTTCTCCTTTTTTAAGATGAATTCCTTTTGCAGAAGCCGTTTTCCAAATTTCATTTCCGCCTGTTGAAGCTAATGAAACGGTGGTTAATAGTTTTCCTGAAGCATCTTCAATCCTGATTTTTGCATCGTTTTCACTTGCATATTTTATGTCGAAAGTATACGTTTTATCTGCTTTTGAGTTGATGGTATACTGAAGCCATTCTCCGCTTTCCGTTTTTCCGACGTAATATTCATTGTCTTTTGTTCTGTAAATGTCAACACCGTCATTTCTCAGTTGATTTCCTGAATTCCATTCCGATCTTTTTGCAGGATCGCTCACCCAAAGATTAATGAAATCTTTATCCGAATAAGCAGAACCCATTCTTCCCAGATCATAATCTGTTGCGAATATTTTTCCGGGAGCCTGAAGATTCTTGAAAGGTTTTGTGGAACCGTCTTTTGTCTGCCTGAACATCGCATCAATCACATCGTTTTTAACTTCCACATTGCTGAATTTATAGTTTTCGGCGATCTGCATCAAAGCTTTCTTGGCAAATTCTTTAGATGGTTTTTCACCTCCGTTCTTCCAGTAATCCAATAATTTCTGATATTCCGGAGTAATTTTTACGTTGGTAATTCCTGCGATATTATCGATTTTTTTCATTGGCCAGAATGCGTAACCGATGTTGCGTTTATCCAAAAGCTGAATAAGCTCTGTAAACCATACATTTGAATTTTCGCCTGTTTCGCCCAGCCAGATCGGGATTTTGTGTTTCTCTCTTAAATCCAGCGCAAATTTCAGCGTAGCGTCATCATTATTATTCCAGTATTTATGAAAACTGAAGACCATATTATTGTCCCAAAGCGGCGTTATACCGTTATAATTATTTCCCCATCCGTTTCCTTCAATGATGATCATGTGCTTTTTATCAACAGTACGAATCGCTTCCGTGATTTCTTTCTGAAGCTTCCAAAGCGGAGCATTCGACATTTCATCCGTTCCGTTTATATTTTTTCCTGTAAAATTGATATTTGGTTCGTTAATTAAGTCATAACCGCCAATCCATGGAGAATCTTTATATCTTTCGGCTAATTTCTTCCATAGTGCGATGGTTTTTTTCTGATTTTCTTCACTTTCCCAAAGAGAAGGTTTCGATTTGTCGTTATCAGAAATATTCACATCATTTCCCTGTCCGCCCGGTGCTGCGTGAAGGTCGAGAATCAGGTACATCTTATTGTCCGCGCACCATTTCAGAAGATCATCAGTCATTTTAAAACCTTCTTCCAGCCATGTATTTTCTCCTTTTTTAGATTCTTTTTCAATCGGTAGAGTGTACAGATTATAATGCATTGGAAGTCTGATCGAATTAAATCCTGCTTTTTTCAGAAAATCAATGTCCTGTCTGGTAATTCCGTTTTTCAGATAAGCTTTGTAAAACTCATTCATTCCGTCTTCACCAATAAGTTCAGCAATTTTCTCCTTAATTTTGTATTGTGGACCTGCAAAGTCGGCCGTTTTCAGCATATATCCTTCCTGAAGCATCCATCCTCCCAAGCCAAGACCTTGCAACTGAATGTTTTCACCTTTATCATTAATAATTTTTTCACCTTGTGTTTTTAAAAGTTGTGATGTCCCAAATTGAGACAATAAAAAAGCGGATAATAGGATGGCTCTTTTCATAGTGATTTTAATTATTGAATTGTTAAGGGATTGTTATAAAGAAATTATTGTTGAATAATGGCAAATATATTTAAAATATGTTGAATAATATTAAAAACAGAAATTGAATTGAAAAAAATAATGATGATTACGAATATTGTATGGTGCACATCCGGATCGGGATGAATGAGAAAATTAGTACTGTTTCGATGAAATGATAAGTTTGGTTAAAGCCAATTAGGCATAAAAAAACGGGTTTTTAGCCCGTTTTTAATAAGTTTTATTTAAAATTTTGCCATTGAAAGTCTTCATCATTATTAGATATTTTTATTCTCTCAGCTTTTTCATTCTGAATTTTCCAATGAGCGGTGTATGTTCCTGCGCCATCAGAGAAAAAGCCAAAGAGTAGATAGTAATGTTTAAACTTTTTAATTTGAAATTGACTTTTATTTAATTCTCCACTAAAATTTGGATTAAACATTTGTGAAACATCTAATTTAATATATTTCCCATCAATGAAAATCGCAAGAGACTTTAATTCGTTTTTTGGTAATTCAGTTTTTGTTTCTGAGCCATACCAATCTTCATTATTAATTTCGCAGATGTATTTTACATTTTGAGATTCGTTTTCACAATATTCAATGTCATTTTCACTCGCTTTAAAATCTTTAATTCTCCAACGAAGAATTATAGTGCTTGTCAGATCAATTCTTCCAGATTTGGAATTTTCAAATTCTTTTATTGTTTTTTCAAAAATTTTTATTCGTCTTTGGTAAATATTTTCTTGACTTTCAGGAATAAAATAATTATTTTTATAGATATAAAATCCGAAAAAAGCTAAGATTAAAAAGCTAAAAATTAAGATTATTCCCTTTTTCATAAATGAAATAATTCTTTTATTTGTATAATACTTTGGAGATTAAGAAATCAACTTCATAATCTCCAACGCAACTTTCAGCGCTTCCGTTCCGTCCTCAATAGAAACTTCTACGTGTTTGTCTTCAGTAATAGAATCTGCAAAAGAATTCAGCTCATCCAGAATGGCATTATTCGGCTGAATATTCGGATATTCAAATAAAATCTGATTTTTCTCACCATCTGCATTTTCAATAATCATGTCGAATGGAGTAGGGTGTTCAGGAGCATCTTTCATGCGGATCACTTCCGCTTTTTTCTCAAGAAAATCAACGGAAATATAAGCATCTTTCTGGAAGAAACGGCTCTTTCTCATCGCTTTCATCGAAATTCTGGAAGTCGTTAAATTCGCAACACAGCCGTTTTCAAATTCAATCCTCGCATTCGCAATATCCGGTGTTTTGCTAACCACACAAACGCCGCTTGCATGAATATTTTTAACCTTAGATTTAGCAATGCTTAATAAAATATCCAGATCATGAATCATCAGATCCAGAACCACAGAAACATCTGTTCCGCGCGGATTGAATTCTGCTAAGCGGTGAATCTCGATAAACATTGGATTCTTAATGTACTCTTTCGTTGCAATAAACGCAGGATTGTACCTTTCAACGTGTCCCACCTGAGCTTTGATGCCTTTTTTCTTACATTTCTGAAGAATTTCTTCCGCCTGTTCAAGAGTTTGGGTTACAGGTTTTTCAATGAAAAAATGCAGACCTTTTTCAATTGCTTTTAGCGCATAATCGTAATGATAAATGGTGGGCGTTACAATATCCAGCATATCGATCTGCTCCAGCAATTCCTCAAAATTCTCAAAATATCTGTACCCGAATTCCGCTTCCAGTTTCTTGCCGTTTTCTACGTCTTTATCGTGGAAACCGATGAATTCGTATTTATCTGACTGATTTAAAAGTCGTAAATGTATTTTTCCTAAATGTCCGGCTCCTACCAAACCTGCTTTCAACATAGCTGTATTAAATTTCTGTAAATATAACAATTTGTTGTTGGTTGTACGTAGACCCCTATCAGAAAATTAAAAACTGCGTGCAACAGTTTTTAACCCCCGACAAAATTTCATATTTTTGTGCGAACTGTTACCTGCAACCTAATAACTACTATCTGTAATGGCGCAAGATTCGTTTGTACATAAAGGAAAAAGAAAGATTTTAGTGGAATATCTCCGAAACAGAATCGGGATTTCGGATGAAAACGTACTTTCAGCTATGAATGAAGTTCCGAGACACCTTTTTATTGAAAGTATTTTCGAAGATTTTGCCTACGAAGACCGTGCTTTTCCTATTCTTGCGCATCAGACGATTTCGCATCCTTCAACCGTTGCCGAACAGTCTGAACTTCTGCAGGTGAAAGAAGGAGAAAAAGTGTTGGAAATAGGAACCGGTTGTGGCTATCAGACCGCCGTTTTAATGGCAATGAAAGCCCATGTTTACACGGTTGAGCGACAAAAAGATCTTTTCGATTTTTCGAAAAAGAAACTCCGTGAAATGAATTTATATCCAAAATTTCAGAGTTTCGGGGATGGCTTTGCCGGACTTCCTACTTTTGCTCCGTTTGATAAAATTATCGTGACCTGTGGCGCTTCCGTTTTGCCAACCGAACTTCTGAAACAGCTTAAAGTCGGAGGAAAAATGGTCATTCCTCTCGGACCAACCGATGAGCAGGTTTTATACAGATTTACAAAAATCTCACAGACCGAATTTGAAAAAGAGGAATTCGGGGCTTATAAATTTGTTCCGATGCTTGGAAATACCAATCAGTGATGTTTGTTTAATTGGGATGGATGAAGGGTAAGACCGTTTTCAGAAATAAATTGAAGAATACCTTTTCGGGCAGTAAAAATTCATTCAATTTTGCTTTAGCCCAAACTTGCTTCAACACATAAAATAAAACAGAATAAATTTTTTAATTTTAAAGAATTAAAAAATAAAAATGAATTCTGAAATCTCAAAATATAACAGTTCTCAAGCGGAATCCGATCGGGAAATCTGCGAAAGACTTTCTGAAATTATCTGTGAGAATCTTATTGATGCTGAATCTAAAATCTGGCATTCTCATCCTGTCTGGTTTTTAGACGGAAATCCGATTACAGGATACAGTAAACAAAAAAAAGGAATAAGACTGATGTTTTGGAGCGGCAAATCTTTCAATGAAGAATTTCTGAACGTTCATGGAGGAAAATTTCAGGATGCGTCTGTTTTTTATAATAGTGTCTCAGAAATTAATGAAGAAGATCTGAAAAGAGCTTTAAAAAAATCGGAAACCATTCAGTGGGATTATAAAAATATAGTGAAGAGGAAAGGTGAATTAATTTTAATTCAAAAATAATATTTCTTCAAAATTCGGAACGAAAATTGAATAGTCATAATTGTCTAATTAACTAAAATCTTAATATGATGAATACCAAAAGATTTAAAATATTACAAGATTTCAGTAATATTCAGAACAGTTTTAAAATGAATTTCCGAAACAGAGCGGAAGGTAATCAGGATAAAAAAGAATCCGGAAATAATCTTCAGATAAACACTTTCAAAGCTAAAAAGTCGGAACCGAAAAGAAAAGTAAGAAGATCTGCCTTGGAAATCTGGGAGGAAATAGAAGAACTGGCATCCGAATCTTAGAAAAAATGAATTTAAAGTATAATTTTTAATATTAAAGTTGAAAAACCTTGCTTGTGAAAAGTGAGGTTTTTTATTTATGCAATGAGTTTTGTATTTAATAATTATTTAGTTGCTAATGTTTTAAATAATTTTGTTCAATACCGAATTTAACCATTAAATTTTTTAAATTTAAAAATTAAAAACTGATAATTATGAGCAAATTATTTTTAGGAGCTTTACTTGCTCTGTCAACTTTATCCTGTAACGACTCTAAAAGAAAGGAACTTGAACTTAAAGAAAAAGAGCTTGAGTTGAAAGAGAAAGAATTAAATCTTGAAATTTTAAAACTAAAAAAAATAGATTCAGTCTCTGCTACAGATGTTAAAAGACTTAAAAATGACGCCGTATCAGCAGAACAACAATCTCTGCAAATTTCTGATCCGTCCGTTTCTAACATTAATAATTTACTTGGATATTGGGTAGACAGTGAAAATGAAAATATTTTTATGTATTTTGACAGGAATGGTAGTTTTTCTTTCACTGATCTCAATAGCTCTACAGAACAATATGAAGAACTTCGCGGAACTTACACTCTTAAAAACGGTAAACTTACATTGTTTTATAACGACAGAGCACAACAGACATTTAATTTTTTTAAGGAAAATTTAAGAACTCCAATTTACTTAATTCAAAAAGGAAGATATTTAATGCAAAAAGCTGTAGTTAAAGAATAAAATTTCATCCTTCTTATTAGTTGTTCTTCTTGAGTGGTTTGTTTTTTGTTAACTAATAAAAGTTTTCAACTAATAAGATTTATGAAAATATTCATCAACAAAAGAATTCCTGAAGCAGGAATGCAGCTTCTTAAAGACGCCAATCTTGAAATATTCATTCCTGAACATGAAAATCTTTCACACGAAGAATGGCTGAGTTACTGCAAAAGCAATGATGCAATTTTAAGCGTGGGAGGAGAGTTTAAATTCGATAAAGACTTTTTCAACGAATGCCCAAATATTAAGGCGATCGCTTTGTATTCCGTAGGTTTTGATCATGTGGATATTCAGGAGGCAAGTGCAAGAAAAATTCCGGTCGGAAATACGCCTGATGTTTTAAGCAAAGCCACTTCAGATGTTGCATTTTTACTGATGCAGTCGGTTGCAAGAAGAGCAAGTTATAATTTTGAAAAAGTAAAATCCGGAAACTGGGGAGATTTTGATCCGCTGCACGCTTTAGGTCAGGAATTATACGGAAAAACGCTCGGTATTTTTGGTCTCGGAAGAATTGGGTACGAAATGGCAAAAAAATCCAAAGCTGCTTTTGAGATGGATATTATTTATCATAATCGTCACCGCAATGAAGAAGCAGAAAAGAATTTGGGAGCCCAATATGTTTCTTTTGATGAGCTTATTGAACGAGCCGATGTTCTGAGCATTCATGCTAATTTCAAACCAGGGCAGAAATACCTTTTTAATGCTTCTGTTTTCGATCGGATGAAGAAAAATGCAATTTTCATCAATACCGCGAGAGGAGGCTTTCATCATCAGAAAGATCTTTATGATGCACTTTCCGAGCACAAAATCTGGGGAGCAGGACTTGATGTCACAAATCCTGAACCTATTTTTAAAGACGATCCTATTTTAGAGCTTTCTAACGTTTGTGTGCTTCCTCACATTGGCTCTGCAACGGAAGAAGCAAGAAACGGTATGGCGAAACTGGCGGCTGAAAATCTTATCGCATTTTCGAAAGGAGAAAAAATGCCTGCCTGTGTAAATCCGGAAATTTACGGTTAAGATTATGGAACTATTTTTGTTTAATTGTATACAATACCAAAAAAATAGTATTATGATACCCGAAAACAGCGAACAGGAACAGGAAAGAAGACTGGAACAGCGAGAGTATAAATCCAGTGAAGATATTTTTAATCAGGAAGAGCATATTTCCTTAGACGGAAACGGAAAACCAATTTTTAATGAAAAAAATGATGATGACAAACTGGATAAAGGATTGGATATTCCCGGAGTGGAAGATGATGATGAAATGGAAGAAATCGGGAGTGAAGACGAAGAAAATAATTACTGGAGTCTAAGCGATAATGATGACGATCATGAAGAGGAAAATGACGATGTTTTAACGTAATATCAACTCAGTATCAAATAATTGTAAACCTTGCTGTTCAGGCAAGGTTTTTTTTGTTTACATTTATACTGTAAATTATTGTATTCTAACCTTATGAATAATTTTGTTATGAATACCATGTAAATAATTGTTTACTATTGATAATTGTATTGCTAAAAGTAGTAAATTTATCAATAAATAGTGATTAAAAGAAAACTTGATTATGATAAAACCTTTACAATTTATCCTCGTATGGATGAGTGTTTTCGGGCTTTCCCAAACTCCCGGAAATATCATCATCAAAGACGCAGTCGGCAACGAGAGCTTTAATGTTACCTGTACCAATGGTCTTAATGCAAACGGCTGTATTGATCTTCATGTGGAGTATCCTGTCATTAAGCAGACCACAAATTATGAAGTCGTTTCACAGGCTTTTGCTCCTCCGATAGCTCTGAATCAGGGAACTCCGCTTAATGCCAATTACGATGATGCTTTTCCTACCAAACTGGATCTGCCTTTTCAGTTCTGTTTTTACAATCAGAATTTCAATGCCTTGGTTGTCGGCTCGAACGGAATGGTTACTTTTGATCTGAGCCAGTTGGGAAACATCAACTATCCCAATGTTCAGTGGCAGAATCCCAACGTCAGTCTTCCCAAAAACTCTATTTTCGGAGTGTACAACGACATGGTTTTTTCGGCAAATGATCCCTCCGAAATATATTATTCCACCATCGGAACTGCTCCTTACAGAAAATTCGTAATCAGTTTTTATGAAGGAAGAATTGCAGGATGTACAGAAAGAGCTTCCTCACAGATTGTTCTGCATGAAACCACAAATGTGATTGAGGTTTTCGTGGATAAAAAACCAACGCCGTGTCCGACAAGAAAATTTGAAAATGCTTTAATCGGGGTAATTAATGCAGACGGAACACTCGGTGTTTCTCCTCCCAACAGAAATACAGGCGTTTGGCAGGCTTTGCAGGAAGGATATAGATTTAATCCGCTTGGAAATGCCATTCAACCGGATGTAACGTGGACAAATTCCGCAGGACAGACGGTTGCTACAGGAATTCAGGCAACAATTTGCCCTACCCAGAATGAAGTGTATACGGCAACTGCGGTATTTAATACCTGTGGAACCAGTACCCTAACTTTAACAGATGATTTTCCTTTAACATTTGATCCTACGTATCCGGCGGCTAAAAATTTCACTCAGGATTATTGCGGAAACACTCCCGTAAACCTTACTTTAAGCAGCTTTCAGGGAAATGTGACTACACAAAATCCGGCGAATTTTGTGTTCAGCTTTCATACAAGCTTGCAGAATGCCCAAAATAACGTCAGTCCGCTGCCGAATAATTATACTTTAACAGCCAGTACGGTTTTATATGTAAGAATTCAGAATCCCAATGTTCCGGGCTGTTACCGAGTTGCTGTTTTAACGTTAAATTTACAGACGAAAAGCTTACTCAAAAATACAGTTGAGATTTGTGATACCAATAACGATGGAGTAGAAGCGAACTACAATTTATCGTTTCTGGATCCTGAACTTTTCCCACCCGGAACTACAGGAATTTCTTATTTTGCAACACAGGCAAATGCTCAGAACAACACCAATGCAATCAGCACCATCAATGTAATGGCAGGTACAACGGTTTGGGTAAGATTGCAGGAAGGAAACTGTACCTATGTTTTAGGTCCGGTCACTTTTCAGTTCAAACCGGGAGTTAATCTCAATTCTCCGATTAACTATAACTACTCAACGTGTGATATCAACAATGATGATGCAGAGCCTTTTGATTTTCCTTTAACTTTCGGACCGCTGATTTCATCACAACCGGGAGCTGTTTTTACCGCATACGCCACCTACAATGAGGCACTTACAGGTTCAGGAGGAGTTTTAAGTACCGTGCATGAAGGAACTTACACTATTTTTATCAGAGTTCAGATTCCGAACGGATGTATTGCGGTTGCTACCGTAAATCTGAATGTTACGTTTAATAAAATTGTGGTGAATTCTAAAACAGAATACATCTGCTTTAACGGAACGGATGACATCAGTATCAATTTAAATACCCTTTCAAACGGGATGCTGGTTTCTCCGGCAACAGTTCCTGTGGTAGAGTTTTATTCAAATTATCCCGATGCAAGTTTCGGAATAAATCCTATAAGCCCGAATCAGATCATCACGACCAATGGAAATTTTGTTACGCAGACGTATTATGTACGTTTCGAAATTTCAGATTCGTGCTATACCATAAGACCTATCACGATCAATCTCGTTCATCCGGTGATCGAACAGTCCAGTTTTACGGTTTGTGATTTTAATAATGATAATACAGAAAATGTACAGTTATCTCAATTTTCATCTGCGATGATCGGAAGCCAGAATGCTGCGGTAACTTTCTACCTTACTGCTGCGGACGCTGCAAGCGGAAACAATCCTGTGAATAACGTTACCTTCACCGGAACACAGCAGTTTTTTGTGAAAATCAACTCGTATAACTGTGAGCAGATTTATCCTTTCACCGTAGGATTAACTTCTACACCTGCTGTAAATCCTCAGGTAACGGTTAACCTGACTAATATTTGTGACAACAATAATGACAATACGGAAATCTATGATCTTACACAGGCACAAAGCCAGATTACAACAAGTTCCAATGTGAATTTCACGTATTATCTGAACTATGATCCGGTGACACACATTTTCACCAATGAAATTACAAACCCTACCCAATTTGTGGTTACCGGAGGAACTGCAACAGTTTATGTAAAGGTTAAATTTAATAATAACGATTGTTTTTCAGCCGTTAAATTAACCATTCAGATGTCATTCTTACCTCCTGTAGTTCTGAACAATGCGGTATTAAACAAATGTGATGAAGATTTTAATTTAAGTGAAACCTTTCAGTTGAGTGATGCTACTTCTCAGATGTTTATTCCTGCTCAGAACACCTATCCTTTATCGAATATCACCATTACTTATTATAATACACAGGCGGAAGCCAATGCAGGAAACCCTGCCAACCAGATCGGAAATACCGTTACAACCAATATTTCGACCGTTCAGGTCTGGGCAAGATTTCAGGTGAACACAACAGGATGTTATTCCGTAGCGTCAATTGAGCTGAATACGTATTTCCCTCCGAAAGCCATCAATTCTACCATTTCAGTTTGTGATGAAAATCTCGACGGAAGTTATGAAGTGAACCTTTTGAATTTTACCAATTTAATGGTTGATGCACCGAATCCTGCGAATACATTCACCTTCTATCTTACCCTGCAGGATGCGCAGAACGGAACCAATCCTATTGCCAATCCTTCCAACTTTACAGCCAATCCTTTCCCTGCACAGATGTGGGTGAATGTGCAGAATATTCCGGGCTGTAACGATATTGCAACCATAACCTTTACTTACGGAAATAAAGTAACCCTACTGAACAACGGACCTTTCCCTTTAGCAACCTGTGATATCGGAAATGACGGATCTGAAACGGTCAATTTAACACAGTTCCAGACACAGATTTACAATGGCGCAAACGTTACCTTTACGTATTATGCTTCATTAGCAGATCTTAATGCGGGAACCAATGCCATTGCCAATCCGTCAGCTTATCTTTATAATCAGGTTTCTGGTTCCAGTACCATTTATGTAAAAGTAAGCGTTCCGGGATTTTGCTCGAATCTTGTACAGATTCAGCTTTCACTGAAGAAAACGCCTATTTTTGATATTCCGACATTGTATTTCTGTCCGGAAGGCTCACTGAGCAGTTATTCTGTAAACATTACCAATTACACCATTGTAAGTTATGTATGGACTAATCCTGCAGGGCAGACCATCTCTACCACCAATACAATTACAGGAATTAACACGGTAGGAACTTATTCATTAACCGTGACAGCAGATAACGGATGTTCTTACACCAAGACTTTCGAAATCAAACATTATGAAGTTCCTGTTATTACAAGCATTCAGTTTAGCGGTAATAATGTGATGATTTATGCTACAGGCTCAAAAACAATATTATATTCTATAGACGGTATAAACTGGCAGGCAAGCAACAGTTTCAATAATTTACCGACAGGAATTACCACATTCTATGTGAGATTTGCCGACAGCGACTGTATCGTTAAAAAAGACGGTCTGGTACTGGATATCACCAATGCAATTACACCAAACGGTGACGGACTTAATGACCATTGGGTAATTAAAGATCTTCAGGTATTCGGAACAAAAATGTCTAACCTTAAAATCTTCGACCGTTATCAGATGCTGATTTTTGAACAGAATTCAAATACCCAGTTCTATTGGGACGGAATGATAAAAGGAAGAGTGCTTCCAACCGCAAGTTACTGGTATGTAATTACCATACCGGACGGCAGAACATTTACCGGATGGGTTGTGGTTAAAAATCATAATTAAATCTAAAAAATCCTTTCATACTAAACCTCATTGAAATTTTCAGTGAGGTTTTTTATTTTTGAAAATCTTAAACCTTCGAATTATCCATAATGGAAATTCCCCTCCAGAGGAGGGGAATCTTTCATGTTGTTTCAAATTTTATCACATTAGTTGCAGGAATTTTCTAATTTGAATATCTTTAAAACCACAAAAATAAATCTACTAAACTAACAACGATCAACAAATACATGACATTCCAACAACAGATACAGCAGGGCATACCCAACCGTTTGCCACAGCCGAAACCTTACGAAACCAACATCAATCATGCACCGAAGCGTAAAGAAATTTTAGGAGAAGAAGAGAAAAAATTGGCACTGAAGAATGCTTTGCGTTATTTCGAGCCAGAATTTCATGCCGAATTACTGCCGGAATTCAGGGAAGAGCTCGAGAAATACGGAAGAATTTATATGTACCGTTTCCGTCCGGATTATGAGATGAAAGCGAGACCAATCTCTGAATATCCCGGAAAATCCGAGCAGGCAAAAGCCATCATGCTGATGATTCAGAACAATCTGGATTATGCCGTAGCGCAGCATCCTCATGAACTGATTACGTATGGTGGAAACGGGGGAGTATTTTCCAACTGGGCGCAGTATCTTTTAACAATGAAATACCTTTCTGAAATGACGGACGAGCAGACTTTGGTCATGTATTCAGGTCATCCGATGGGATTGTTTCCTTCTCATAAAGATGCGCCGAGAGTAGTGGTAACCAACGGAATGATGATCCCGAATTACTCAAAACCAGACGACTGGGAAAAATTCAATGCTTTGGGCGTTACACAGTACGGACAAATGACTGCGGGAAGCTATATGTACATCGGTCCGCAGGGAATTGTTCACGGAACAACCATTACGGTACTGAACGCGTTCAGAAAAATCAATAAAGATCCGAAAGGCGGACTGTTCGTGACTTCAGGATTAGGCGGAATGTCCGGCGCGCAGCCAAAAGCAGGAAATATTGCAGGCTGTGTTACCGTTTGTGCCGAAGTCAATCCGAAAATTACCAAAATCCGTCACGAGCAGAAGTGGGTGAACGAAATTCATGAAAATCTTGACGTATTAGTTGCAAGAGTTCGACAGGCGCAGGAAAATAAAGAATCTGTTTCTCTGGCATATCTGGGAAATATTGTTGAGGTCTGGGAAAAATTCGATCAGGAGAATTTAAGAATCGACATCGGTTCAGACCAGACTTCGCTTCATAATCCTTGGGCGGGAGGATATTATCCTGCGGGACAAAGCTTTGAAGAATCAAACAAAATGATGGCGGAAGATCCGGAACTGTTTAAAGATAAAGTTCAGGAAAGCTTAAGAAGACACGCAGAAGCCATCAATAAACATACGGCAAAAGGAACCTATTTCTTCGATTATGGAAATGCCTTCTTGCTGGAATCTTCCAGAGCCGGAGCTGATGTAATGGCAGAAAATCCTACGTTGGGAAGAGAATTTAAATTCCCTTCTTATGTGCAGGATATTATGGGACCGATGTGTTTCGATTACGGTTTCGGGCCATTCCGTTGGGTTTGTACGAGCGGAAAGCCGGAAGATTTACAGAAAACAGATGATATTGCGTGTGTGGTTTTAGAAGAAATTCTGCAGAATTCCCCTGAAGAAATCCAACAGCAGATGAAAGACAATATCCAGTGGATCAAAGGAGCACAGGAAAATAATCTGGTGGTCGGTTCGCAGGCGAGAATTTTATATGCCGATGCAGAAGGAAGAATGAAAATTGCAGAAGCCTTCAACAAAGCCATTAAAAACGGAGAAATCGGACCCGTAGTTTTGGGAAGAGATCATCACGATGTTTCCGGAACAGATTCGCCGTACAGAGAAACTTCCAATATTTATGACGGTTCCAGATTTACGGCAGATATGGCGATCCATAATGTGATTGGCGACAGTTTCCGTGGGGCAACCTGGGTTTCGATTCATAACGGAGGCGGAGTAGGATGGGGAGAGGTGATTAACGGCGGCTTCGGAATGTTGCTGGACGGAAGCGATGATGCCGACAGAAGATTAAAATCCATGCTGTTCTGGGACGTGAACAACGGAATCTCAAGACGAAGCTGGGCAAGAAATGAAGGTGCTGTTTTCGCTATCAAAAGAGCCATGGAAATGGAGCCGAATCTGAAAGTAACGCTTCCGAATTTTGTAGATGAGAATCTTTTTTAATTTAGAAATGAAATCAACTTTGTCAAAGTTCTTAAACTTTGACAAAGTTTTACTAATTTTTTGATATAAGGTATATTCTGTTGTGTTTCGATCAAATGTTTTTCAGAAATAATGATCTCAATTTTAGTTATCCTAATTCGCAATATAATAGTAAAATCCGTCGCTGATATTCCGGGAACTCATGATCTCAAACAAGTGATTGTTGTTTTCCAGCATTCCCGATGGGGAAAAATAATAGCCGTAAGAATTATCTGAAAATCCGTCCAGAAGAAAGAACATTCCCAAGTCTGTTTTTACAATCGAATAAATATTTACCTTCTTCATCTGTTCAAGAATCTGTTGCTGCAACGAGCTGAAACGGTAATTCCCTTCCGCTTTTATTTTTGCCGAGATCGGGAAAGGCGATTTTTGCGGAATCACATAAGACCAGTATCCATTGTTTTCTTTAAAAATACCATCTACCCTTTGCAAAGAACTCTGGTTTACATAAATTAAATTTCTGCTTTTTCCCACCAGTGCAGCCAGTGTTTTAAACTCCGAAAAATGATCCTTCAGAAACTGAATATACCTGTCCTCGTCAATCATGCCTTGTTTTAAAAACTGATTCGGTTTTTCCGCTGCATCCTTTTCCGTCAGTTCATACCGCTGAGAAAAACCACCCCAGAAAAAATTGGAGATTTCACTTGATGTACGTACCGAATCGAGCGCGTAGATTTTCTCATGCTGTACAGGTCGGATGTCCCATTTCGAAAAAGGCTTTGAAAACTTCAGATATTCTTCCAGAGAAACTTTTTTCTCCACCGTTAAACTGTCTAAATAATTAAATAATTCCACATCATATTTTTCGGTTTTATTTAAATAATCCTGACCGAAAACAGATGCCGATAAAACGAAAAACAACAGAATGACAATTTTTTGCATAGAATAAGAAAGTAACTTCATGGTTATTGTATTGAATTGCGAGAACAAATGTAATGAAAAGTTGAGAAGGGTGATGAATGATAGTCTTTTTAGATTCTTTTATTTAATACAATGCTTTCACGGTTATTTTTCAAAACTATTCCTGTCATTCTGAATGAAATTTTGCGAAGCATGATGCAGTGAAGAATCTTTTAATATAAGATTTTTCGACTCCACTTCGTTGCGCTCAAAATGGCAGTGTTGCAGATTAAATGAAAGAGCTTTTAAACACATCAGTCACATAAGATTTTATAATAATTTCTAAGCTTTAGATCAGAACACATTAGTCTATGAAAATCTTTGATTTTCTTCTTATGTGTTCTTTTAAATATTTCATTAAACTAAACTTATGTGACTAATGTGTTATGTTTTAAAGCAGTAAAACTGTCATTCAGAATGAAATTTTGCGAAGCATTATGCAATGAAGAATCTCTTAAAATGCAGTTATTTGAGATTTTTCGGCTCCACTTCTTTGCGCTCAAAATGACAGTGTTGCAGATTGAAATCTAAAAGTTTTTAAACACATTAGTCACATAAGATTTTAAAATAATTCTAAGTTTTATATAAGAACACATTAGTCTATGAAAATCTTTGATTTTCTTCTTATGTGATCTTCTAAATATTTAACTAAACTTATGTGACTAATGTGTTATGTTTTAAAGCAGTAAAACTGTCATTCAGAATGGAATTTTGCGAAGCATTATGCAGTGAAGAATCTTTTAAAATGCAGTTATTTTAGATTTTTCGACTCCACTTTGTTGCGCTCAAAATGACAGTGTCACACATTAAAAATAAGAGTTTTATTAAACACATTAGTCACATAAGATTTTAAATAACTTCTACGCTTTATATCAGAGCACATTAGTTTGTGAAAATCTTTGATTTTCTTCTTATGTGATCTTTTAAATATTTCATTAAACTAAACTTATGTGACTAATGTGTTATATTAAAAAACTGTCATTCAGAATGAAATTTTGCGAAGCAATATGCAATGAAGAATGTTTTAATATGAGATTTTTCGGCTCCACTTCGTTTCGCTCAAAATGACAGCAGTATAGATTAGAAAAGAATAAGTCTCAGCGCTTATCGCTCCGTATTTTCTGATGAATCTGATCAGTTTTGGCGGTTCATCTGTATTTATTTCGTTCGTCGGGACTTCCTTTTCCTGCAAAGTTTCAATCGTATTTTCTTCAATTTATATTCTTTCAATTGTTGCTCAAAACGTTCATTTTCATCGGGTGGCTGTTGTAAGGCAGAACTTCCTTTATGGGCGTACTGAATATAATTTTCCGGCGGTTGTGGCAATGCATTCGTGCATTCTTCTGAGCAGAGATTCGCCAGTAAAGGCATTACATCGATTCCTACCCAAAGTGAGATCCAGAGCTGATTGGTCTGTTCATAACTCATTGTTTTGCGGCACACGCTGCACTGTACGGTTTCGCCTGAGTAACGGACAGGGTTTTGGTTTAAATCCGGAAAGCCCATTCTGTTTTTATAGTTGCCGTAGACGGCTCTCGTGCTCATTATACTGCTTTTTAAATTTTTGCAGTGGGTGATCTCATAAGGAAACCAGTGCAAATCGTAGGAAGTGTAGACCTCAAAATATTCCAGCGATTCCATTTCTCCGATTTCAGGCGGTATGCGTTTGAGTTTACTTCCGTACAGCCGGACTTTTTTTACTTTTTTAAGCTTTGAAATCGTTTCCGGAAGCGTATGAATCTGAGAAAAAAGATCATAGCCAAGTTCTTCCGCCAGCGAAAATTCTTCCCTCCCGTCTTCGGCAACCCGATCGATATACTCACAAAGTTTCTTCCATGCCACAGAATTTCTATCCTGAACATGATTCTCAATTTTTTGTATTCTTTTGTTCATGAAGGTTATCGTTTTTCTTAAGAATTGCTTTTCAAAGATAGAAAATTTGAGCGTAGGGTATGGATATGAAAAAACCTGCGGTGAGGCAGGTTTTATATCATGAAAAATGTAGATTTAAAAATTATTGAGATTGTGATGTATATTTTATAGAGATGTACTTTCATTGTCTTGAGAATTTATATCTCGCAAATTTTCACGAGTTTGTCTTTCTAAAGTTAATTTTAATAAGTCTTTTTCTATTGTTGCTTTCTCATCATCATTTTTTTTAGACTTTCTCCAATTTAGAAACCCATAAACAACTAAAAATAGTCCTAAAGGTGCAAAAATCCATATAATTATGTTATAATAAATTATGTAGTTATTTCTTGTTTCTATCTCTTCTAATTTTGCATCGGCTTTTATTTTATTTATTTCATTTTCTATTTGTTTCGTTTTGATTTCTTGTAAATATTGACTTTTTTGATTTTCGTCTATTTCATTCTTACTGACTTTTTTACTTAAAAGAATAGCTTTATTTTCATTTTTAGTGACTGAATATTCAATCGTTTTTAATTCTTTTAATAACTCAATCTTGAGAATTTCTAAACTTTGCTTTTCTTTTAATGGATAATATATTGTGAGTACTAACATCAAAATGCCAATACTAACCAAATATTTATATAAATTTTCAGATCCTGAAAAAAAACTAGTTTCCATTTTTTTTAGTTTTATTTGCAAAAGGTTGAGTTAAGTCATCTGTATCTATATCAAGTGTATCAATTATTGTTTTTGTATTATTCAGTTTACCTTGGATTTTAGTTGCAATGCTCTTGATTTGTGGATCTTTTTCAGTTTTGGGATCAATTCCACAAGAAACTAGATTTAACAGATAAGCTAAAATAGCTAGGGATTTTCCAGCTTTAATCAACTCTAATTTACCGGGTGATTGTAAATTTATTTTAACAAAAAACTCATCTAGATTTTCATTGAAATTAAATTCGGTGTTTATTTCATTAATAATATATTCTATATTATCCATTAATTTATTCAAATCTCTGAAATTGATGTCATCTTGTTTATCTACATTGAGTATATAATGAGTTTTGTCTCCCTTTTTAAATAAATTCCCTATAACTTTATCGATGTATGGCGCATACCTGTCTACTTTAC
>NZ_QEHP01000018.1:0-23674 GCF_003094695.1 Chryseobacterium sp. HMWF035
AATAAAAATAAAATAAATTTGAGTTATGATTTAAACTTTAATTTAAGTATTTAAATATGTAATTCTAATTAATTTTATTGTCATTTCATGTTGATTGATGCAAATTTTTTGGAGTAAAAAATTTATATATATTTGCGAAAAAATACAGGAATGAAAAAAATATTACTTACGATAAGTTCTCTGATCGCTGTATTCTCTTCAGCACAAACCTGGAATACCGCAGGAAACAGCGGAACAAATTCATCTACAGATTTCTTAGGTACAATAGATGCTCAACCTTTAATATTTAGAACAAACAATTCTGAAAAGGTAAGAATAACGCTTAATGGAAGTGTAGGAGTAGGGACTAGTAATCCAACTCAAAAATTAGATGTGAATGGTTCTGTTATTGCTAACGAAAGGTACAATAGTGGTAATGATGGTTCTTACTATATTAAATTAAATTCTAACGGATACAATATCCCTATTATTAGCTATTTAGAAAGTTCTGGTAATACATTATTTTTTGGTAATCCTGGAGGACAGTATCATAGTAAAACAATTATACAGGGAGGAAATGGAGATGTAGTATTAGAGCCCCACTCTGCTAGTAGTGCCTTTGTGGTTAAGGCAGAATCGGGTAACGTAGGAGTAGGAACTACTACGCCAGATAATGTACAAAATTGGGATAAGGTATTGGATATTTATGCTTCAGCACATTCTAAATTATTAGTACGAAGCTTAAATGTAAAAACAGGGATATTTTCTCACGAAACGTGGGGAGGAGCTGTTGGTAGGATAGGGACGGAATCAAATCATGACTTAAGATTAATGGCAGGCTATGGCAATGATGTAATGACATTAAATACTATTGGTAACGTAGGAATAGGAAATATCACTCCTCAAGCTAAGCTGGATGTAAGTGGAGACGTAAGAATAGCAAATATTCCTACTTCTACATCATCAACGGATCAAGCTTTGGTAGTTGATGCGCAAGGATTTGTGAAGAGAGGAACTATTACAAATAGTTTACAAAGTAATAACATCTATAATAATATTCTCTATTATCATTCTGGATGTGCAGTGATTAACAACGGTGTAAAAATAAAAACCAACATTCCTTTCCCAGCAAGTGGCTCAGGAGGAGAAATGCCTACTGTTAATATTGAAGGGTTTGCTTATGGCGAGAGCAAAACAATAGGAATAAATATTAATTGGTATGTATGGCAGAATGAGTTTTATTTGGCATCAAATGTGAGTTCTTATGGAGGTTATACACCAATTGTAAAGTTGGCAAATGAAAACGGAAAGGTTGTAATCTTTTTGGATGACAAGACATATTGTATCAATTTTGGAGTTAAAGCTATCGGAGGAGGTGATCCATCATATTATCAAGGATGGACAATTGCTGATGAGCCCATCACAGGAAGTATTACTAAAACACTGGCATACAAAAATGCATTTGGAAATGTAAAAGTAGATGGAAAATTAGAAGCAAAAGAAATAAAAGTAACGCTTACACCAACAGCAGATTTTGTTTTTGAAAAGGAATATGGTTTACCAAAACTTGAAGAAGTTGAAAAATTTGTAAAAGAAAACAAGCATTTACCAGAAATAGCTTCTGCAAAAGAAATGGAGAAAGAAGGAGTAAATGTAGGAGAGTTCCAGATTAAACTGCTTCAAAAAATAGAAGAACTTACTTTGTATTCTATTGATCTTAATAAAAAAAATAAAGAGCAAGAGGCTTTAATTAAAAGTCAGACAGATATTCTTAAGTCTTTAAATAAAAGATTAGAGAAAATAGAAAAGACAAAACAGAAGTAACCCTTAAAAACATTATCCGATGTATAAAATTTACCAAAAGTCAGTTTTTGGAGTTTCTGTATTGTTTTTCATATCTGTCTTTTCTCAGGATAATAATGATATTGGTAGAAAATTACTAGAAGATCAGAAAAAATTTCAATCAGAAATTACTAAAAAAGAAAGCAAACAAAAGCAGGAAGTAGAACGGTTAAAATCTTTGGGTATTCCTGAGTTTATCAGCAAAGATGGAAATGATAAACAATTAATTGGGTCCGATGAGAGCGGAAGACCAATGTACTATACTACATTGAATTCAGGAGCTGCACAGATGACAAAAGCCAATATATTGTACGCCGGAGGAAGTGCAGGATTGAATATCTCTGGTCAAAATATGATTATAGGGCAATGGGATTATTCAAAGCCAAGGACTACTCATGAACTGCTTTCCGGAAAGATTACTTATGATTCCTCTCAAAATCAAACTATAACAAGACACAGTACGAATATTGCAGGAACCATGGTTGGAAGTAATGGAGACGCAAATGCAAGAGGAATTGCTTTTAATGCTACACTTCATGCATACGACTGGGTAAATGATGTATCGGAAATGCTTAATGAAGCCTATTCTCCTAATAACACCGCTGGTATTTTGGTTGCCAACAACAGTTATGGCTTCGATCCATTATACCTTCAGACTTATCAGTTTGGAAAATATAATTCCACAGCACAGAATTGGGATAACCTGATGTATTTAAGACCATATTTACAAATTGTTAAAGCTGCGGGAAATTCCAGAGAAATAGATCCTGCTCTTGTTCCTCAGGTAATTGCGAAGGGAGGATATGATTTACTTGAAGGAGCAGGAATTGCTAAAAATGTTTTGGTGGTGGCTTCTGCTAAAAAGAATCTTAATATGAATTCTGATGAAGATTTTGATATTTCTTCATTCAGCAGTTATGGTCCAACTGACGATGGAAGGATTAAGCCAGACTTATGTGCACCTGGTGAAACTATTTATTCATCAATTGAAACTTATGATTCTGCTTACGGAACCTATAAAGGAACTTCATCAGCGACTGCAGTAGTTTCAGGGATTATTACTTTATTACAGCAATATTATAAATCTGTGAGTCCTTCTCAAAGTTATATGCAATCTTCTACAGTTCGTGCTTTGTTGGCTCATACAGCCAATGATAAAGGAACAGAAGGACCAGATTATATTTACGGATGGGGAATGGCAGATGCGAAAAGAGCTTCTGCAGCCATACACGACAATATAGAAGGGATTATCGGTGACTATAAAAAATCGACTTTAATAAAGGAAATTTCTCTTAATCAGGGAAATAAATATACGTTGTATGTGGTTCCTTTAGATATTACACAACCTCTTTCAGCAACTATATCTTGGACTGATCCTCAGGGAAATCTTGTAAGTAATACAGTAGATCTTTCTACTCCTAATTTAGTCAATGATCTTGATCTCAAAATTGTTAAAGTAAATTCAAATGGTACAGAGACTGTTTATTACCCTTGGAAATTAGGAGGCATGAATAATCTCACGGCCGCTGCGACGAAAAACTCTCCCAATAACGTAGATACTATTGAAAGGGTAGATATTAAGAATCCTACAAAAGATACTTATAAAATTATTGTATCTCCTAAAACGAGTACAACTCCATTACTTCCAAACGGTATTCAGAATTTTTCTATTGTGGTTTCTAATGTAGATTTTTGTTATAAAGAAGATCTTAAAATATTGACAAGTCCGGTTGATGACATCAGTACTCCGCAAACTATCTGGGCAAAACAAATTGTGGCAAGCAATAAAATTATTGCGCCTGTACAAAATGTAGAATACATCGCTTCAAAAGATATCACATTAAAACCAGGCTTCCATGCAGAAAATGCTGCAGGATTTCATGCTCTTATTACTCCGTGTTTCGATATTATTTCAGCATTCAGATATATTGCGCAGAAAAGAGTTTCGGATCAGGATGTGCTTCCGGAAACTATAAAAAGCGAAAGTAATTTTACAATCTTTCCGAATCCTACAAAAGATGAAGCCCACATCAAGTTCAGATTAGAAAATGCATCAGCTGTAAAAATTTCAGTATATGATGCTTCCGGAAAAATTATTTTTGTGAACCAGAGCAGTGAAGCCTTTCCAAAAGGCGAATATTTAAAAACAATTGATGTGAGTGATTATGCTTCTGGAGTTTATCTGGTTAGTTTAGAGTGTAATGACTTTAAAGAAACTAAAAAATTGATTAAAAAATAAAATTCCCGAGAATCGAATGTACCGTTAATATGTTCGAAAAATATTATTCAGACGATTCTCAGCGATTACAAAATTTTCATAATATCGAAATAAACACTTATGATGAAAAAAATCTTTTTCTTTTTTCATATCCTTTTACTGGATATGTGTTTTGCCCAGTCTCCTGGTGGTGTTTCGGGGGTGAGTGTTTGGTTTAAAGCTAATTCTGCACAAACTCCTGCATTAACTTATCAGGATTATAGTGGGAATCAGAATGAAATTAAAGCGATATCTACGCAGAATCAACCTAATTATACATTATTTAATTATAATGAAAGTCTGGATTTTGACGGAGTGGATGATTATCTGAAATTTCCCTATCTCATGGAAACGATGGATAAAACTACCTTTTTTACAGCGTATCAGAATCAAAATACGTCTACGGAAACGGCTATGTTTTCTTCAGAACAGTCGTATGAAAAGGAAATGTATTTCAGCACAAAAAATATTTTCAGATATAATAATGAACAGATTAACTACATCAATACCAGTGTAGTAGATGATCTGCCTTCATTCAGTATGTACACAAGATTTGGAATTCCTTCTGAAAAAATACATTCAGTTATAGGAAGAACGGGGATATCTTCTATGTACGTGGGAAAGGATATAAGAAGTACAGCCTGGCAAAATTTTAAAGGAAAACTACCCGAGTTTTTTATATATCGTAAAATTCTCACTCAGAATGAAAGAAATCGTGTAAATTCCTATCTGGCTGTAAAATATGCAGTTACAATGCCATATACAGAATACTACAGTTCTAAAAGTAAAAAGATATGGAAGCAGGATGATTTTACTGATTATCCCGCAAACATTACAGGAATCGCCAGAGATAAATACTCAAACTTATACCAGAAACAGGCAACAAGTTCTTCAGAAAATAAGAGGTTAATTATTGCGGCAAAGAAATTAGCTGTAGATAATAATAGTAATGATGCAGATTTTCCTGATCAGAGTTTTCTTGTATGGGGAGATAATAAAGAGCAGTTACTGTTGGATACTCCTACTTCCGGATATCAACTATTTAAAAGGAAATGGAAAGCAAGATTTTCCACGGAAACATCTCAGACTATCCCAACTGAAGTGGTTTTTTCTATTAAAAATATACTTACCATACCAGCGGATAAAAAATTATGGCTGTTTATAGATAAAACAGGACAGGGGAATTTTAATTCTTCTAATGTTGAGGTGTATCCTATGGATTATGTGGATACAGATCAAAATGTTCATTTTAATAATATCACTTTTGATCAGGATTTATCAGGAACAGATGTTTTTACTTTTGCTTTAGGGAATAAGATATTATCTATCAATGAACTTCAACAGCCTACCTGTATACAGAAGAAAGGAACTTTGATTGTAAATGTTAAAGGTGGTAAAGCTCCTTATCACATCCAGTTAACAGGTAATGGTGTTAATCAAAACCTGAATGTTTCTACAGCGCAGTTATCTTTTCCAGATTTGGAAATCGGAATCTATCATCTTATCATTACCGATGCAGACGGAAATATAATAGACCAGAATTTTACAGTTAATGATTTTAACTCTATAAATCTGGATTTGGGACCAGATGTAGTAATAAATTCCGGAGGATCTGCCCATTTTGATGCAGGTACACAGATTTCAGATCCTAATGCAACCTACCAATGGACTTCGGATAATGGATTCAGCAGTTCTTCGGCTAATATTACCGTTTATGAACCGGGAACTTATACGGTAACAGTTAACACACCTGATGGATGTACGAAAAAAGATACTGTGAAAGTAACCCGTAAAAGAGAAAACGGAATAGTCCTATACCCTAATCCGGTACCTAAAGGTCAGTTATTTACCATAAGAATTATATCGGATATAAAAGAAAATGTAGATATCAAGATATATGATGCTTCGGGAAGACTTGTAAAGACTATTCAGGATAAAGGAAAAGATTATTATGAGATTCAAGATTCACTTTTAGTAGAAGGAGCCTATGTAGTTGTTGTAAAAACGACTTCTGAATTAAAAGTGTTTAAACTTATCGTCACCAACTAGCCGCCAAATTAACATCTATTATAGATAAAAAGGAATTAAACAAAAACTAATTGCCTGAAATTCTTTCAAATAGTTTGCAGGTAATCATTTTGTTGTAGAAAAGCATATACACAAATGAGAAATTCGATATTAAGTAGATTAAGAGAAAATCCTAAAATTGTAAAAGTTCTGGTTTTTCTTACTTCATGGACACAGCTTCATGCCTACGCAAATACAGCGTATTTAAACAAGCCCAAAGAAACTTTACCGGGTGTAGATTTTCATTATTCAACTGTTGTTCAAAATAACAGCAGCTTTCTGAAGAATAATGAGAAATCTTCGGCAATCGATACTGCTTTACGGAATAATATTTCGTATTCAAATGAGAAGAATATTGATTCTGAAAATACCTACAGTCCATCAGGAAATGGAAATAAAACGTTGATTAAAGGTCAAAAAACTATTATTAATCAACCGGTATCGGGATTTTATATTTCTGATATAAAAGAAGGAATTATAGGAAAAGACTCCGAACATCCGATAGACCAGATATACGATAATATATTTAATGTAACAGTCAACGAAAAAATCAGATCTGATAAGCAATATAGCTTGGAATATGATCTTTATGGATTAAAAGACTATAAGCAGGTAAGCAAAGTTATCAATGATGAATTGGCTGTAGGAGGACAAAACGTAGAAAAAACAACAGTTTGGGCACACCAAACAGAGCCTGTAAAAGCAACTTCTGTTAAGGAAGGCAAGAATATTATCATATTTACAATTCCTAATTCTTCAGATTACAGCTACAAAATCAGAAATCTTCGTATAGTTGCCTCGGATAAAAAGAGTGCTCCTTCAGAATTTGCAAATTCATATGTTGGTCAAACCAATTATAAATATATAAATTCTCAAAATCAGGCAGAAGAATTAAGTTTAAATTCAGCAACATTAAAAATAGAAGGAAATTCTGTAAAAAATACTGCAGTTTATTCTATTACAGCACTCAGAGACATTGATATGCCTGCTCTTACGCCTGAAATGGTAAACGTGACAGCAGATCATTTCGGATATAGATTCTTACCTCATGGAGAGAATTTTTCGGCACCGGCAAAAGTATCCATCGGATATGATAAATCTAAAATACCGGCAGGATATACCGAACAGGATATTAAAACCTTTTATTTTGATCTTACTCAGAAAAAATGGATTGCCTTAGAGAAGACCGAAAGAGATTCTCTTCAAAAAGGCAGCAATATTATTATTTCTAAAACAACCCATTTTACGGATATGGTAAACGGGATCATCAAAGTTCCCGAATCTCCTGAAACAGGAAGCTATGCTCCTAACTCCATAAAAGATATTAAAGCGGCGAATCCAACAGAAGGAATCGTTTCTATTGCACCACCTACTGCGAACAATATGGGAACTGTTAATACAAGTTTTCCAATTAAGTTACCAGCAGGAAGAGGCGGAATGCAGCCTTCACTTTCAGTAAATTATAGCAGCGAAGGCGGAAATGGATGGTTAGGATTAGGTTGGGATCTTTCTATTCCATCGATTTCTATTGATACACGATGGGGTGTTCCGACTTATGACCAAAACTTTGAAACTGAGATTTATACTTTGGGCGGAGAGCAATTAACCTTTAAAGTAGGAGATAGTTATGTTTTGCCCAACAGAAATGAGGGTTTCGAGAAAAGCAGGTCTGCAAACTTGGAGCCGGATAATACAAAAAGATTTTATCCGAGAATAGAAGGTGGATACAGTAAAATCATACGTCACAGAAATTCTCCTAAAGAATATTGGTGGGAGGTTATATCTAAAGACGGAACGAGAAGCATTTTTGGAAATGATGGAACAGCCAATAATCCAGAACAATATTATTTAAAAGATACTAACGGCAACATAGGACATTGGGCATTGTATAAAACGATTGATACCAATGGAAATTATGTAGAGTATACGTATAACAGACCACCCAATTATAATTCTTCTGATAATGTAATGGGGAAAGGCGGTCAGGAAATGTATATAGGAAAAATAGAGTATACAAAATATAATGCCCCAAATACATTAAAAACCTATACTGTAAATTTTGATTATTATGATCAAAGACCAGATGTACAGGTTAATGCTCGTTTAGGTTTTGTACAGGTTACTTCTAAGAAGCTAAAAAGTATTAAGGTTCTTTATGGTACCGATAAGGTAAGAAGTTATGAGTTTGGCTATAAAGATGGTGATGGTGCATTTAAAAAAACATTACTAGAAACCATTACTGAAAAGGATGCAAATGATCAGATTTTTTATACCAATAGAATGGAGTATCAGTCAGCTCCTAATGAATTATTTGGAGCTCCACAAACATGGAATGTGAATAATGTAAATGGAGTAGAAAGTCAATATTTTACAGACTCATTTTCTTCAGCAGTTGCAGGAGAAACTTTTGGAGGTAAATATAATGCTATTAATAGTAATATCTCAGAAAGTAAAAATTCGGGATTCAGATTAGGCTTTTGGACTTATACTCAAGGTACTACATTAATTCAATTACCATCTCCATTAGCCCTATTTATACCATTAGTAATTACGGAAAACGGCAGATATAGCATTGGAGCACAGGGAGGCTTTGGAAATAGTAATAGCCGTACTCAGGTAAATCTGTTAGATATGGATGGGGATAATCTTCCTGATATCACTTACAAAATAGGTGATTATTATTATTATGCAAAAAATAATAATGGTTCGTTTGATTTGGACACTGTCAATAAAATTAATATTCCTGGACTTGGGCATACAAAATCTAAAAACTGGAATGTCGGGGTCGATGGAAACTATGCTGTAGGAACAGGGTTGAGTACTGGTGTGGGATTTGATTATTCAAATTCTACTACAGACAATAAAATTTACTTTGAAGATTTCAATGCAGATGGTTTAGTGGATGTTTCAGATAATGGAAAAGTGAAATTTGGTTATAATCCGAATGCAAATCTTCTCACCTCGAATACTTTTATACCACAATTTGATTATTCGAGCCAACTATCTCCTGCTCCAATACGGGTTTTATCTTCAGGCATTTCTACGGTAACTCCTGCATTCAATGATAATGATAAGAAAATTATGTTGGAGCAAAACCCTTTACACGATTTAGTAAAGGTTTGGGTTGCGCCTAAAAATGGAAATATTACGGTTACAAGTAATTGTAATTTGCTTCCGGCATCTTATGATCCTAATGAAGATAATACTTCTGTAGATGGGGTTGCAATTTCAATCCAAAAGGGAAATAATCTGCCAGATTATGTATTAAATATTCCAAAGGACGATACTTCAGTTAAAAACACGGTATTATCTTATAATAATATCAATAAGGGAGATAAAATTTATTTTAGAGTAAGTTCTAAATATGATGGACGTTATGATAAGGTCAATTGGAACCCTGTTATACAATATACATCCAATACATCACCGGATATTGATGGAAGCAACAGGAGTTTAAATAATTATAATTTTAATGATGATTTTATTGTTTCCGGAAACTCAGGATTTTCTGCTCCGGAGGCTGGAACTCTTAATCTGGCAGTAAATAAACCAAATACATCAGATTATCTTAAAGTTTCTGTCTTAAAAAATAATACAGAAGTGTGGAGTACAATTTATTCTCCTACAGATAATATTGTTTCCAATATTCCTGTTCCTGTGTCTTTTATTGCTGCCGATAATATTTCTGTTAAACTTTTAAGTAATACAAATATACATTGGCCTGATGTGGAACTTAATCCTGTGTTTACAACAATTTCAGGAAAGATCAATTATTTGTTTACAGAGTATGGAATGTTTAATCATCAACAATCTGCAGTAAGTAATCCTTTTACCTATCTTGTCTCTCCAAGTGATGCAGGAAAAGTATTTTCCTTAAAACCAGTGAATATTACTAATTCATTAAATGGAAGTTTTACAGTAAGTGCAAAAATAAAAAACAGAATCATTGGTAAATTTGTTTATACTTTGAATAATGGAATTCTATCTGCCAACGGAAGCTCATATGGATATGTATTAAATAAATTTACTTCACAGGACATTAATGAAAATCTCTATATAGAAATTACTACTCAAGAGAACAGAGCTAATAATCTGGCTTTCCTGGATTATTTAAAGAGTATAAATTTAGAATTAATAATAAATGAACAAGCAGCAAGTGGTCAAACCAATTCAATAGTCGGAGGAACTGTTAGTTTAACTTCGGGCCAGTCAATGATTTTAAACTTCGTTAATAGTGGACCTCCTTCATCTTCAGGATATCCTTCAGGAAGTTTTAGATATAGAATTGTAGGAAATACAACTTGGACTGGACCTGTAGTTTTACAATCATCTGCTTCCCAAAGCATTCTATCCCAAACTTTGAATCTAAGTCCAGGTACTTACGAATATGAGGCAAGTATTAATTATAATGGACAGGCATCTTATTATGGAAGTAATTCATATGTCTCGGTTTCTAAAACTAAAAATAAGACATTTGTATTTAGTCCTTTAACTGCTCGTAATATTACCCAACTTCTTTCTTCAGAGGATTATGATACTCGTTTTGGACAATTATACCGTGGATGGGGAAGCTTTGTAATAAATGGAAATAACCAGTCGAACAATACCATTGTACAAAACCATTTGTCAAATCTAAATTCAGATTTTGCGAATAACGGATCTGCAGCGGAGATTAAGATTGATGAAACGAAATTATTTATTCCGCAATCTTCTACAAATTCTACAAATAATGCTCCTTTAAACCCGACTATAGATCCGGCAACAGGATTGCCGACACCTTATAATCCTGATAATTCAGCAATGAGCAATCAGTATTTTGTGATGACAACTCCTGTAATTAATAAACAGGGAGTAAAATACTGGATGGGCTTAGATGAAAATAATTATATTACAAAACAAACCGTAAGTACCTCCAGGTTAGGAGATGACAATATAGACGAGACATTTTCTAACCAGTCTCCAGTTTTTAGCTTTAACTCATATCAGATTCCTTCACTTATTCAAAAAAGTAAATTATATAGTGTGAGTGGTAAAGCAGGTATATCATACAGCAGTCCGGCAGGGGTTGGTGGAGATGGTAATTTTTCAAGTACAATATTTGCTGAAAATAAAGCTGTTACCGCAATGGCAGACATGAATGCCGACGGTTTTCCGGATCATATTGTAGATTCAAATCTTCAGTATACGAACGCTAATGGATTTCTATCTTCTAAAAACTCAAATATTGGAAGTTATTCTATAAGCAGAACAGAAGAAGCAATTGGAGTTGGTGCGGGAACATCGTTTACTCATGGTACCGCTGCATTTACATTTTATAGAAATTCTTATTTTCCAACGTCATTTGCATTAAGCCAAAAGAGTGATTTTTCGACATCTTTAAGTGGAAACTTTGGATTTGAAAAAGAGAAGATTAAAAAGACATATTTCGATATTAATGGTGATGGTGTTTCAGATAGAATTGAAAACGGGAATATTGAATTAGGTTTAGGTTATAGTTTTTATCCTGCAAATTCATCAGTAAGTTTTAACACGAGTTATTCACGAAATGAAAACTGGGGAGCTGGCTTAGGAGTCTCTCTCTTCAATGGATCTTTTCAAGGAGGAGCAAGCCTTAGCGGAAGTACAAATGATATAAAAGAAGAAATGTTCGACTTAAACGGAGATGGACTTCAGGATTATATCAATTTGGAATCATCAAAATATTTTCTGAATTTAGGAAATAAATTTGTCGATTACCAAACTCTTTCTGTTGAAAAGGTGAGAAGTACTACCGGAAGCTTAGGAGCTAACTTTGGATTATCAATACCAATACCAATTCCGATAGCTTTTGATCAGACTACAAATGTCTTAGCGGGGATAAAAATTGTTCCGGGAATTAATATTAGTTCAGGTAATAGCGTATCAAAGACCAAGTCTACCTTCAAAGATATGAATGGAGACGGGTATCCAGATTTTGTAACCTCTGACGATACCAATTCGGTTACTGTACGTCTCAATCAAATCGGCACTACCAACCTCCTCCGCAAAGTAACCACTCCATCGGGAGGAAGCTGGGAAGTAGAATATGAGAGAGTGGGGAATACATACGATATGCCACAAAGCAAGTATGTATTAAAAACGGTAACTACCAATGATGGTTTTACTGGTGATAATACATTCAGTCCTGATGTGTCAAAAATTACGGTTCAGTATGAAAATCCATACCACAGCAGAAGAGAACGTATCTTCTATGGTTTTGAAAAAGTTACGGTTAATCAGATTGATACAAAACAGGGAGGAATTTCCTCAAATGTAGTTTACAGAAAAACTGAACAGACGTTTAATAATAAAAACTATTATCTAAAAGGAGCATTACTTAATGAAAAATTATTAGATGCTTCCGGAAAAATTTGGACTGAGAAAAATAATACTTATGAGCTTAGAAAAATTCATAGCCCAAATATAGTAAACACCCTATTAAATCTGGAAAAAGAATCTGAAAAGAATCATACGGATTATGCTTGCTTTGTTGCGCTTAAAAATACAGATTCTAAATTTTATGAAGGACTAACAACAGCCACTAAATACACCTCAAGCAGTATTACAGAATACGATAACTGGGGGAATGCGGTTAAAGTAACAGACTTTGGCGATACGCAGATTGGAAATACAGAAATAGTATCTTCTGAAGTTACTTACGAAGAAGTTGCTCCTGGGAAATATATCATTGCTCCTAAAACAGTCAAAAATACTGCAACAGGTATTGTCAGAGAAAAAAGAGCAGAATATGATCCATCAACTGGTGATCTGAAGAAAATGGTGATCAAAAATCAAGGTGCAGATTATTCTGTGTATGATTTTGAATATGATGTGTACGGAAACATTACAAAATCTACTGGTCCTGCAAACAGTGCAAACCAAAGATTCTTCCATCAGTATACGTATGATGATAATGTGAAGACTTATCCTGTAAAAGTTCAGGACGCATTTGGATACAGCAGCAAAACGCAGTACGATTTCCGTTTCGGTGTACCGACGCTTACGGAAGACATGAATTTGCAGCCAATGAAGTTTGCGTATGATGCAAAAGCAAGAACTACTGAAATTACAGGACCGTATGAAATGTTCAATAATATTCCTTGGACAATAAAGTTTGAATACAACCCTATTACCGATGCTCCGCTTAATGCGACCAATGCGCAATCTTACGCAGTAACCAAGCATTATGATCCAGAATATCAAGGAACAAGCACCATTAATACCATTACCATTGCAGATGGTTTTGGTGAAGCCATTCAGGTCAAGAAAACGGGTGACATTTATAATGATGGAGTTAAATATATTGTTGCCGGAAAAGTAGAATCAGATGCTTTCGGAAGAGCATTAAAAACATACTATCCTACAACAGAAAACGTAGGAAGTGGAAACACCTTGTACAATGCTTCTGTGGACACTACTGAGCCAACAATTAATCAGTATGATGTGTTGAATAGGGTAGTGTATACAAAACTACCGGGAGAAAATTTATTCTCAACCATAGAATATGGCTTTGCTGCTGATGTACAGGGAAGACAAATGTTTGCAACCACCTTTAAAGATGAATTAGGAAGCGTTAAAAAGTCTTATACGGATATCAAAGGCAGAATAACTTCCGTCTGGGAAGTTTCGAACACCGGAGATATTAAAACAAAATTCACCCATGATGCGATCGGGCAGATTCTTCAGGTGGAAGACGTAGCAGGAAATATCACAACGTCACAATATGACGATTTAGGAAGAAGAATTTCTTACAATCATCCTGATAGTGGCATTACCACTTATAAGTATGATCCGGCAGGAAATATGAATTCAAAAACCAATGCAGCCAATGAAATTGTTAATTATAAGTATGATTATACAAGGCTGAAAGAAGTAAACTATCCTGTGTATCCTGAAAATAATGTAAAATATTATTACGGGGCTGCAATGGATGCATCTGCCATGGATAATAACGCGGTGGGAAGACTTTGGTATCAGACAGATGCTACAGGAACGCAGTATCTAAAATACGGAAGATTGGGCGAACTTATCTACCAACGCCGTTCTGTTGCCGTTCCGGATGCCGGAGTATATTGGTTTGGAACATCTTGGGAATATGACACATGGAACCGTGTGAAAAAGATCACCTATCCGGATGGAGAAGAAGTAAAATATACCTACAATAAGGCAGGTAATCTTTTCAAGATGAACTCTGTAAAAGATGGTTTCAGCAGAGACATCATAAAGAATCTGGGATATGATAAATTTGAGCAGAGAGTGTATCTTCAGTATGGAAATGGTACGGAAACAACCTATGAATACGAAACCAACCGCAGAAGATTGCTTAAGATGTATGCTAAAAACAGCAACAGATACTTTATGCAGAATACCTACCAGTATGATGTGGTATCGAATGTAATGCAGGTACACAATAACGCGCCTGTGGTACAGGGATTACTAGGAGGAGGAACCAACTATGCCTATGGATATGATGATCTGTACCGTCTTACGTCTTCATCAGGTAACTGGAGAGGGATTAAAATGAAGGAAACTTATGATTCTCAGGGTAATATTATTTACGTTCCTAAAGAAGAGAGACACCGTTTCACCGTAGGGATGACGTATGATAATATGCATAATGTCATGAGCAAAACGCAAAAGCATGAGTGGGTAGAAGGTACTACTTCTAACAACTGGGCTACTGTTGAACCGACTTCCTACCGTCTGAACTATAAATATCAGGATCCTTCGCATCCGCATGCGCCATCCAGAATTATAGATGAACCGAATGTTGTACCGAATGCTACATGCTGTAATCCGGACGATCCGGGAGTGAAATTCCAGGATTATCAATATGATCCTAAAGGAAATCCTACGAAGATCCTGCAGCAGACGTGTACCAATCAGGAAGAAAAAGCGGTGTATCTGTGGGACGAAGAAAACCGTTTACGATTTGTAGATACCAATCCTACAACACCGGAAGCAGATGGGGCGGCAATTTATACCTATGATGCAGGAGGAGAGCGTATTATAAAAGATGTTCTGTTTAAAGGAAAAATAGGAAAATACAATAGCGACCATATAGAAGTAAGTGGCGAAACCATTCATGAAGCGTCAATCTATCCAAGCGGATTGATTACACTTAAGCTTACCTATGATCTTCAGAACGGAATGTTACAGGAGCCAAGCTACACCAAGCATTATTTTGCAGGAAGCCAGAGAATACAGTCTAAAAACGGAAACAGCGGAAATGTAGGAGCATTTGATTGTGCATGGCTTATTATCCCGTTTGGAGGAACAACGCCTCCGATTAATCCTGTGAATGTCTCTAACCAGATCTTGCAGACGGCTACCCAAAGCAATCTGGTGATTATGCAGACCAATAACCTTACCCCGCCAGTAAATTATGGGCAGAATGGAGGATATACCGGAAATTGCGTATCTTCGTTTGCAAGTAATGTTGAGGAAAAGGAAATCTATTGGTTCCATCCCGATCATTTGGGCAGCAGTTCTTTCATTACCGGATTAGATGGCGAAGTAACCCAGAATATGGAGTATTTCCCAAGTGGAGAAATCTTTGTAGAAAACCATATGAACGATGGTTTAAACAGCCATTACAAGTTTAATGGTAAGGAAATGGATTCTGAAACAGGTTATTACTATTATGGAGCAAGATATTATAACCCTAGAGTTTCTCTTTGGTTGTCTGTCGATCCACTGGCGGAACAAACAATGGAGCCTTATATTTATTGTGGAAACCACCCTATTAATTACATTGATCCTGATGGAAATTTTAAATTACCAGCAAATGCTACGAGAGAGCAAAGAAGATTATATAAAGAGGCAATAAAAACTATAAAAGCGGTGTTTCGAGATTCAGAATTTCGAAAAGTGTTTAAAGAGAGATTTAAAGTAGATGATAAAATGATACAGAAAATGCTCAAAGATGGAGATGGGCCCACTGTTATAATGAATGAATGGATAGGACATTTGGGGTTATTTGATCAAAAAAAACATCACAATAATATTTATATTGATCCTGGCGTAATAAACACGGTTTCAAAACATAAAGGAGATAGAAAGTATATTGATAATTTAGCAGAAATAATAATTCATGAAGGTGGTCATTGGGCAGACTATACATTTGACAATATTTCCGAGGAATTTACCCCAGGTTTTAGGACGGCTCTTCATTCAAAAAGTGGTATGCCAGATGCGGGAGATAATTGGGAACTTATTTATTTTAAAACAGATACTCAATCTGCTGCTTCTGATCGTGATATAATTACTGAAAAGTTTGATGGAATTAGGATGAATAATTTTAGAAAAAATTTTAGGCAACAAATTGAAATCAGGGACTTGAAATCACAAAAAAAGCCATCTATTTTAGATAATTATAAAAAAACAAAAGATAATTTGCAAATTAGAATTCTTGAAAGATGATGTTATTAATCTAAAATTTCCAAATAGTATGAATTTTAAAACTAAAATAGTCATGATTTTATTATCCTCTTTATTAATTACGAATTGTAAGGAGGAAATGAAAATTTGTGTAAGTCAATCTACCGATACTAATGTAAAACTATATAATGATTTAACAGATCAGTTGATACCTTATTTTTTTCGAGAAGATTATTTAGGTGAAAAAAAATATTTTGATAGTTTAAGAGTTCATAATGATGATTTATATATCGAAGAGAAGACAAAAGCGCACAACGAAATTTTTAATCATCCTGAAAAATTTTGCAATTTGTATATAGATTCTACTAAAAGTAAAAACACAGATTTTGCAGCAGATAGTATTGAAGATAATATAAAATACATAGAAAGAAAAAAGGATTTTTTTAAAGACTTTTCTAATAGTCCAGATATTAAAAATTTAAGCATACGAAGTACTATAAAAGCAAATCAATTTAATTTGTGTACCGCAAAAGTTCTGGATCTGGCAGAGTATGATAAACATACTAATGAATGTGAGATAGGTGTTGTCTATTTTTCAGAGATTGTATTTGATCCTTCTAAAAAAAGAGCATTAGTTTTTGTTGACCATCGTATAAAAAAAGATTATTACGGGAGAAATGCTGTATTTAAACTAAGATTGCATGATAATTATTGGGAAATAGAAGATGTTATGCTAGTGTCAACTTCCTAATTTTCCCCGCTGCGCAAAGTCACAGACTTTGCGCCGTAAATAATAAAAACTCGATAGCGCGGATTTGTAATCCGTGCCTGTAAAAGCAACAAAAACTTTGCAATCTGCAGAGTTTTTGTTTTAAATAGATGTCTTTACAAGACTTTCAAGAAAATGCAATTATAGAATCCCTAAAATGTAATCAGGAATAAAAAAGGACTCACTGTTTTTTGCTTAATTATTTCATTTATTTTTAGAGTAGATGTAAATACAAGGTGAGCGGAATAATGAGTAATTTCAAGAAATATATATCAAAGAAAAATAGGGATAATGCCGGAGAATTATTATTTTAAATCAACAAGAAATTTTACAGATTTAGATAGTGCATTGAATATTGAAGTCATTTTTATAGATAGAAATAGTCACGGATTACAAATCCGCGCTATTGAATTTCAGATGTCGCGGATTTGTAATCCGTGACTGAAATAGAAACCAAAACTTTGCAATCTGCAAAGTTTTGATTTTAAATAGCTGCTTTCAAAGTTTTCAAAAAAATGCAATTACAGAATCTCTATTATTATAATGCACACAAAGGATTTACTATTTTTGCTTAATGTTTTTATGCATAGTCATTAACATTTAGAAAACTCAAAATAATTTTAAAATGGATGAATATTTAAAAGATCATTTGGTAATTAAATTTTTTTTAATCCTTATTTCAGGTTTTGCATTATTTGTATTTTCGTATTTTATTTATAAATCGTATAACAAAGAAAAGCTAGTAATCATAAAAACTGATGCATTTAGAATAATGGTATATTGGCGATCAATAGTCGGTATGTGCTTAGGGATTTTTATCATGCTATTTTCTTTTTATATGCTATTCGAAGATTTAACACTAATTAAAGAAAATAATGATGTAATTATGAATGTTCAAGTTAGGAAATAATTTACTAAAATCTTTATATAGTACGTATTTACAATCCTTGACCATAAGAGCGTATTTTAATAGTTATACCATCATATTTAATAGATTTTATATCTTTAACATTAGTTATTTGTTTGGGTAGGGATATGAATTTTATATAAATATACATTTTGTGAATTAACCAATATAAAAAGTGCACATAGAAGAAGCAGCTCATAAAAATAAATCTAAATAAATTGTAATATGGATAGTAGAATTTTAATTTTTTTTCTTTTCTTTCCTCTTTTCTTTAATTCATGTAATAATCCCCCTATTGATTGCAGTAAAAGTAATATCGCTATTGAAAATAGATGGTATGCATATAATGGCGGAATTGACTTTTTAAAAATTAAAAATAATGATGATCTCATATTTATTTGTGATAGAATAAATAATTTTCCAAGTGGAGAAGATGTAAGAGTCATTTATAATTATGGTTATCTAACTATTTTTATTAATGGTCAAAAAGTAGATATGATTTTTACAGTAAAGAACGGTGTTGTGTACAGTGTTGGGGTAGGTAGATATGTTTATGATGAAGAGCTTACTGCTCGTATTCTGAAATTAATGAAGATAAACAATCGTTGTTGGGGTGGAGACTGCAAGTAATTATAAACTTCCTCCAATCTTTTCAATAAATAGATTATATAGTGCATTAGGTATTAAAGTAGATTTTACGAGAAACAGTCACGGATTACAAATCTGCGATATTCGAACTTATAGAAATAAAATAGATATGAAATATTTAAGATTTTTTATAGTATTCGTTTTTTTTATAGTAATGGTTTTATATATTAATTCGACAGGATCTAAAGAGTATGATGAGGAAAATAAAGTAATGGAAAATAATGTTAGTTTTAAAGGCTTTGTAATTGACGTCAAGCAATCAAATAATCATGCTTTTGGTATTATTAGTTTGAAGTTGACTGAGTCTAGTGTAAAAGAGTTTAAAGACAGTTTAAAAAATGGTATTTATCCATATAGACTTCAAGGATCTTTAGCTGAGTTATATACTATAATTCCTGATGGAATTAATTATGGTGATAGTGTAAGTTTAAAATCAACAGAAAGAAACAGTCATTTTTATTATGTAAAAACAAGACAAAAATCTGAAGGATACATTTGGGTAGTTACAGAACCTGAAGATATAGAATTTGTAAAAAATAATACAATATTTACTCAATAGCACAAATTGATAATCCGTGCCTGTAATATAAGAATCCGTCTCACAGCTATTTGTGTGGCGGATTTTAGATTTGGGATAATTTATTTTCCTCAGGAAAAAGAAAAATATGCTCTGCTCAGATAAAGTCGTGGCTATTACAGATAAAATAAAGGCACAAAAAAAGCACCCTTTTTCAGATGCTTGTGTTTTTAGAATTATTCTTTTTTAGACTTCGTCGTCAGAATCGATGGTGTAAGATCTGCTTTTGAAGTCTTTGTCGTGTTTTTCTGATATTACATCCTCACCCTTCTCGTTAATGATGAAATCTGTGGACTCATTAAACATCTCCTGAAAACTCTTAAAATCTTCCTTGTAAAGGTAAATTTTATGCTTCTCGAATGTAGCTTCTCCATTCTCTCCGAAATTCTTCTTACTTTCTGTAATCGTAAGATAATAATCTCCTGCTTTCGTCTCGCGCACATCAAAGAAATAAGTTCTTCTCCCTGCTTTTAACACCTTCGTGAAAATTTCATTTTCATGGCGTTCCTTGTATTCACTCATTGTTAGATATTTTTTAATCTTGTTAAGAACAAATATAAAAGTTTTCTTTTAATCACAAAATTTTTTTTATGATTTATTTAACATTTGTGAACGATTCTGCTATGCGGTTACGGAATTGTTAATTTCGGTTAAGTTAAGGATCTTATCAGCACGTTGTGCGCTAGACTCTCTGTGTGTGATGATTATAGAGGTCGCATTACGGATTTTTCGGTCTATATTTTCAAGAATGTTCTGTTCTGTTTCAGTGTCCAAAGCAGACAGGGAATCATCAAAAATAATGATGTTCGGATCTTTAATCAGAGCTCTGGCTATACAGATTCGCTGTTTCTGACCTCCGGAAAGCATGACGCCACGCTCTCCAACCATAGTTTTGTACTGTTCCTTGAACTCAACAATATTTTTATCAACATCAGCAATTTTGGCATATTCCACCACTTTTTCGTGAGAAGGTCTGTCGATGGCAAAACCGATGTTGTTTTCAATGGAATCTGAGAACAGATAACTTTCCTGAGGAATATATCCGATGAAATTTCTGTAGTTTTCTAAATTATGTTCTTTTAAATTTTTACCGTCAATTAAAATTTCACCTTCAGTAGGGTCAATTAAACGGCAGAGAAGCAATGCAATCGTAGATTTTCCGCTTCCTGTTTTTCCCATAATCGCCAAAGATTCTCCGGCTTTCAAAGTAAAACTTAGATTATCCAGAGCTCTGATTCCTGTATTCGGGTAAACATAAGAAACATTTCGGAACTCAATATCTCCTTTAATTTCATAATTGTCGAAGTTTTTATTAACGATTTCAGATTTTTTATCCATGAATTCGTTAATTCTCTGCATGGAAGCTTCTGCTCTCTGATTCACCGAAGTTACCCAGCCAACCATTGAGAAAGGAAAAATAAGCGTATTGATGTACATGAAAAAGTCGGCAATTTTCCCAATGCTTAATTCTCCGGCAATGTATTTCTGTCCGCCGATCCAGATAATGGCAACATTCAGCAAACCGATAACAAATAAAATAATCGTAAAGAAATAAGCTTCCGTTTTTGCCAGATCCAAAGCTTTGTTCTGATAGTCGGTTACCTTCGTACCATAATTTTTTTTGATATAATTTTCCCTTGCAAAAAACTTCACCACGCGGATTCCCGAAAAACTGTCCTGTACAAAAGTAGAAATCGCCGACTGGCTTTTCTGCATGATCTTCGATTTCTGATTGATGATTGAGCTTACCTTATAAATCGCAAAGGATAAAATTGGAAGGGGTAGTAAAGTCCAGAGTGTCATAGAAACATCCGTAGTAAGCATATAAATTGCTGTGATTACCACAAGAACAATTAAATTGGCAACATACATCACTCCCGGACCGAGATACATCCTTACTGCAACCACATCTTCACTTAAACGGTTCATTAAATCTCCGATCGTAGTTTGTTTGTAATCCGTTAAAGATAAATCCTGATAATGTCTGTAGATTTTATTTTTAAGTTCATATTCTATTCGTCTTGAAGCCACAATAATCGTCTGTCGCATCATAAAGGTGAAAAATCCGGTGAGTAAAGAACAACCGACGATAATGGCAACATACACCAAAACCTGTCTGTTGAAACCTAAATTCCCGTTTTTCGTAAGCTCGTCCACAGATTTTCCTACAAACTGAACCTTATATATGTTGAAAAAATTACTTGCAATGATGAATAATACTCCCCAGAACAACAATATTTTGTGCTTCCAGAAATAGGGGTTTAATGTTTTTAGCGCTTTCATAAAGTTTCACAAAATTACAAAAATCACCTCAGACTACGAATTTCATAAATTTTAAATTTTGTATCTTTGCACCCATTAAAAAGCTCTTTGAATGTTAGGAAGACGACAAATCCGTGAAAAAGTAGTACAGACTGTGTATTCTTATTACCAGAATCCTGTAAAGTTTGATGTATTAGAGAAAAATATGTTCGCCGGAATAGAGAAAATCTATTATCTCTACATCTATCAGTTAAACTTTTTGGTTGCGCTGAAAGAACTGGCAGAAAATCAGATTGAGATCGGTAAAAATAAATACATCAAAACCGATGCTGACATTAATCCTAACCAAAAATTCATCAACAATCAAGTTTTAATTAAATTGGAAGAAAATCCTGAGAGATTATTTTTCACAGGACAGCACAAGCAATTGAAATGGGACCTGCATGATGATCTTTTGGTAAAAACTTTCCAGAGAATGTCTGCCGGAAAGCGTTATCAGGATTTTATGAAAGAAGAAGGATATTCTTTTGAAGAAGATCAGAAGTTTATCGGGAAATTATTCTTAAGATACATTGCTGAAAACGATGATTTTCATGATTATCTTGGTGATAAAGAACTTTCATGGTATGATGATATCCACATCGCGAATTCGATGGTGCAGAAAACTATCGGTTTCCTGAAAGAAGATGAAGAAAGCCGTACTTTAATTAAAATGATTAAAGACGAAGACGATAAAACGTTCGCAATGAAACTTCTTAGAAATACTTTGGACAGTTGGGAAAACAACGAAAAGAAACTGGAAGAAAGACTGGAAAACTGGGATCTTGAAAGAGTTTCTCTAATGGATAAAGTGATCTTATCAACAGCAATGGCGGAGCTGGACAATTTTCCTTTTACCCCTTCAAGAGTTATCATTAATGAATATATCGAGATCGCAAAAGTTTTTGCTACCGATCGTTCAAACATTTTCATTAATGGAATTTTAGATAAATATTGTAAAGATTTAAACAGAATATAAATTATCTTCATATGAAAAAGACATTATCCATCATTGCTTTGTCTGTCATAGGCTTTGGATTCGTTTCCTGCAAAAAAGAAAATAAAGAGGTTACAGGAACAGAAACTGCTGCAACAGATTCTACTGCAGCTTCAATGCCTGCAACAATTGGAGACTCTGCTGCTGTAGCTCCGGTTTCGGGAGAAACAACTGCTGCTCCGGCTTCCAATCAGCCACTCACTACGGTTGCCCTTTCTGAAAGCAATTTCGATTTCGGAAAAATTAAAAAAGGCGATAAAGTAGAGCACGTTTACGAAATTACCAATACCGGAACAAATCCTTTGGTTATCTCTGAAGTAAAGCCCGGATGCGGATGTACAGCTCCTGATTTTACAAAAGACCCGATTATGCCGGGTAAAAAAGGAAAAATTACTTTGCATTTCGATTCTACAAACTTCGACGGAAATGTTAACAAATTTGCTGATGTTTTCGCAAACGTAGAAAAAGCACCGATCCGAATCAATTTCACAGCTAATATTCAACCATAAGATCATGAATTTATTATCCATATTTTTACAGGCACAGCCACAAGGTGGCGGAGGAATGATGATGATCATGATGGGGGTGATGGTGGTAGGTTTCTACTTCCTGATGATCAGACCTCAGATGAGAAAGCAGAAGCAGGAGAAAAACTTCCAGGAAACTCTGAAAGTGGGAACAAGAGTGGTTCTTACTTCCGGACTTCACGGAAGAATTGCTCAGGTTCAGGAGGATGGTTTTGTTATCGAAACATTATCCGGAAAACTGAAATTCGAAAAAGCTGCGGTTTCAAGAGAATTTACGGAAGCGCGTTTTGGAGATAAATCCAAGACTTCTGATAAAGCGGAAGACAAAAAAGAAATCGAAACTGAGAAAAAATAATTTTTCAGTTTTTAAAATATTTCGTTTCGGCGGGGTGAGCTTTGCTCACC